>DAOWNS010000208.1 GCA_030642465.1 Candidatus Thorarchaeota archaeon
GAAGTTGTCATTGCCATCACCGAAGGTAGACTCGATCTCGGACCTTGGGAGGCTGTCTTCTATGGCGAATTCGATGGGCGGCGGCCTAAGCGCGTTCTGATTAAAATCATAGGGGACTAGACGAAGCGATTCATCATCCATTCAATCCTTAGTGGAGCCTTATCCATTCTCGGCAGCCTGAAAGATGGAGCAAAAGGGGGATTGAGAAGGCGAGCCTTTCTCAAACCAGATCGAAACTCGCATCTGCTTCTCTCATCAAGCTATTGAGTGACTGGATTTACGCTTACAGCTATGCTGGAACTAAATTCCCCTCCATTTGGAATCCCGAGAACTGCATGAGGCAGGTTGTCGACTGTTGTACACTGCAAACCCTAAGCTAGCACTTAATTGTCCATCTCCCTTTCAATGAAGATGAAACAGGTGAATACTGGCAGTGAGAAGACGACGCTTTAGAGGACGCGGAAGACGACTTCATGTGTGTGGGCTGAGGTCGCCTGTATCAGCACATTATTCGCGGTCTGGTCTTTTCAATTCTGTGAATGATATCGGTGGGTCATCTGACATACCCCATTCAATGCCAGCATTAGCGTATGCGTCCCTAGGGGTCAAGAGCCATTCAGCTGAAAGCGTTCTCAGTAGTCGGACCATTTACCATGTTGATACGAGTCAATGCGTTGGTTGTGGAGTATGTACGCAGGTCTGCCGCACAGGAGCGATTCAAATCATCAATGGAACAGCACGGATAGACGGACAACTGTGTATTGGATGTGGGGCTTGTTTTACTGCTTGTCCGCAAGGTTGCATACGACTATAGAATGGTCAAATCCACGCAATCAAGCTTCTAGTTTGCTGTCGACAGGGGACGGGCATGCCCTCGTCGAGTGTCACGCACTAGTTGCCGATTTAGCTGGCCCAGTCCTAATAGAAAGATGACAGATGCAGATAACACACTCACATCGGTCCTCGCGATTGCAGCTGCTTCTCTTGCCTGTAGGGCAGGTTCTCAGCCACTTCTAACTTATTGAGCAGGTGGGCCCTTGCCTATTCTCTCAGCATACTTATCATAGTCCGCACCCATGATTAGTTCAACAAACCAGCTGGCTCCCGCTTCCTCGTAGTCCTTTATCCACGAATCATGGTGTGGGTCACCCCTAGATCTTCCTAGAAGGATGAGATCGAATTTTCCCTTTGTCTTACGATGTTCTTTCACATAGTCGAGAATGTCACTGAAATCCTTCGGTTTCAATCTGTCTTTCTCTCCGAGTGGAAAAACACCATCGTACCTTGCCGCTCTCCTGAATGGTGCCTTCTTTGGCCACCATCCAGCACACCAAATCGGAACGCGTGGTTTCTGAACCGGACGAGGTTTGAATGTCACCGTTTCCATATGGTAATGTTTTCCTGAGTAAGAGAAAGGCTTCCCGGACCAGAGGCCATCCAAGATTTCCAAGGATTCATCCAGTTTCTCAGCCCTAATCCTAAGACTAGGATCTTCTCCAAAGTATTCAAACTCACAATCCGGTGGATGCCCGAGACCAACTCCAAGTGTGAAGCGTCCACCCGAAAGACGGTCCAAAGTTACAACCTCACGAGCCACTTTCTGGGGTCTTCTTCTGGGCAACGGCGTTACCGTTGTACCGATCCGAATAGCACTGGTTGTGGCTGCAATCGCAGCAAGAGTGATCCAGGGGTCCGCTACGAACTTTGACTTGCCTCCCCTTGGATACACGTGATCCCACATGAAAAAGCCTTGCCAGCCAGCTTCCTCTGCAATTGTGGCTAGCTTCACAAACTTCTCTGGATCTCCCTTGAGAGCATAATTCGAGATGTAGATTCCACACTTCATACCATCACACACTTCAAATCAAGCATTGTTTAGCGTAGTAAAAAAACACGCTCGTCAACTCCGAGCAGCCATTGCTTCCTTAACTAACAGGATATAATCCACATGTCGGGGCTAAGACTGTTGCTCTAATGTCTACTTGTCACCAAAGTATTCTTGCATCATCTTGACAACTTCATCACGAAGAATGAAATCACCAGCAACATCAATAATCAAACATCTCATATGCACGATGTCGCTGGACATGTAATCGGCCTCGATGTATGTTTCATGTAGTCCAACGAGGGAAAAGAATTGGTAGAAAACACCTCCGCTCAATTTGAACCAAAGCTAATCAAGAAGATTGTAATGGATGCCTACCCGGCTTTCGCAATGCTTGCTGGAGTGAACCTTGATCTATTTACTATGCTCAAGGGGAAAACGATGAGTGCCCAGCAAATGGCAGACACACTCGGTGTGCGGACCGACAAACTTGAGACTTTGCTCTATGCGCTCGTGGCTGCAGGATTGCTCAATCTTGAGGACGCAAACTTTTCGAACACAATCGAAACAACACATCACCTGATTCCAGATGAATCCGGATTCGTGGGAAACCATCCCTTTCTCAATCCCCTAATACTGTCGTGGAATTTCCAAGCAGCCCTCAAGACTGCAGAAACCATTCGCATCGGAGAGCCCCAAATGCCGTATGATTTCTCCAGCAGGAGTGAAGAGGAATTAATGCGGGACTTCCAATGGACACAGCTTATTGCACTGAGAGCTGGTCGCGAGCTTGTGACAAAGTACGACTTCTCATCCTTTCACACACTGGTGGATATGGGAGGAGGTCCAGGTGGCCTTTCAATTGCAGTGACTGAGCAACTTCCTCACATTCAAGCAACAGTCATGGACTTACCCTCGATCACGCCTATCACACAGCGATTTATCGAAGAAGCCGGAGCAACGGACCGAGTACGGGTGAAAACAGGTGATGTCGTGACCGGGCCATTAACGGGATCATATGATGTTGCAATTCTCAGAGCTCTTATCCAAGTACTCAAACCAGACCAAGCACGTCACACACTCAAAAATGTCAGTTCGATCATCAAATCCGGCGGAATGATCTACATCTTGGGGCACATCTTGGACGACTCCCGCATCTCACCACACGAAGAAGTCTGGCACAGACTGAGTAGTATCAATTACTATGACGTTCCCGCTCCATACACAGAGGAAGAGCATCGACGATGGCTCACTGAAGCAGGCTTCGTTAGAATCAGACGCGATAGACTGCCAAATTCCGATGGTATCATGATAGCCCAAAAATCCGTGGCTCCTTGAATTCCTAATGGATTAGTCCAATCTGGACTGTGTCATTGTAGATCTTCGCGCAATAGCTAATAGAACGGAATAATTCCCTAATGCCTCTTACGCCGAGTGAATGTTTCGGCCAAGACACAGAGAATCTCGTTTATCTTCCGAGTAGATTATTGATTCCAAACTCTGCTCATTACGTAATAGCTACTCGTCACCGAAGTATTCTTGCATCAGCTTGATAACTTCATCACGAGGAATGATATCACGAGCAACAGCAGCTAGGGTTTCTTCTTTCATAGTTCCCTCAGAAACTAGTTCGTGTCCTGCCTGTTTTATGGCTTCGCGAATATCGCTGACAGGAGCGCCTTGTTCCTGTGCTGGGTCGAGTACCCAGGCATAAGGTCTGAGAAGGGACCCCACAAACTCACATCCCATATTCTTACTAAGTGCTTTCACATGAACAATCAGTGGGTCAAAGTTATCCATCTCAGTAAAACCACTGACTGATACAAGTACGAGTTTCTCAGCTTTAGCATGCTCTCTCCTGGGGTGGCGACAATGATCATCCCGTAGCTCGAACCTCCCATGCAATAGGGGAATTGTCCTGTCCAAGAGACTCTTGAGTGACCCAGTCATTCCATCAACATACACTGGTGTAGCAAGGACTAGAATGTCCGAATCGGCAATCTTAGCCAGCACTTCTGTCATATCATCATCTTGGATGCATTTGCCGGGTGTATTTGACCAGCAGTTGAAACATCCGCGACAATCCCCGATATCAAGATCTTTGGAATAGATGATATCTACATTGGCTTTAGCATCTTTCATCCCCTCAATAACGTGCGAGAGAACTCCAGCTGTTGCTCCTCGGTCTTTTCTAGGGCTGCCGTTGATTACTA
>DAOWNS010000016.1 GCA_030642465.1 Candidatus Thorarchaeota archaeon
GACCATGCGACTCCCGAACCTACGTTCGACTCTGATTGAGCTAAGGGAACTGGGGCTCCTAGGCGTAGAGATTGAGTATGATTACCAACACCTTCACATTAATGCGAAACCGGGTGAAGTCCGGGCAATCGCAGAAGGCCTAGACCTGATAGAAACCGGAGGGAGCGACTATCATGGTGATGGAGCTCACAGAAACTTTGGCAGCGTTACAGTCCCGATTCACGTAGTGGATAACCTGCGAAAAGCTCACGAAGAGTTGAGGAATAACTCTTCGGAAGCAATATCTGGATGAAGTGCAAAGTCCTAGCTCGGGCGTATTCCTTTGCGAGTGATTGGCACGCCTATTCTTCGGTGAACGACAATGAGCAGCTTTGCTGTCGATGCAATGTTGGGAAAGTTGGCGTTGTGGCTTAGGCTTACAGGGCACGACACGTTCTACATGGCCGATGTCGACGACGACGAATTGCTAAGAATCGCCAACTCAGAGAACCGTATTCTTCTAACTTCTGACGCAAATCTGCACGAACATGCTGTGAAGAGCGATATCAGAAGTATGCTTGTGAGAGGCAGCGTGGATGAAACTGTAGTGGATGTGTTCGTCGAATTCGGAATCGCTCCTACTGTTGATCCCACCAAGTCTCGATGCTCAAAATGCAACGGCGAATTGGTTCAACTGAGGGGCATGAAAAAAGAGCGCATAAGAAATCTCGTTCATAAGAAAACCTACGACTATTATGAAGAATTCTGGCTCTGCAAGGACTGCCAGAGCGTATTCTTTCAGGGGGGGTACTGGCAGAACATCCTAGAATATATGGAGAAGATTGAGGTATTGATGAGAGAACGAAGGGACATATGAAGGGGGATTGCGAGATTCTACTGCTCCTTCACAACGATATCATACTCAAAGGGTATGCAATCCTTCATTGATCGTGTTAGAGGGCAGAATTTCGTCGCTAGCTCTACACACCGTTCGCCTAGCTCAAGCTCACCCTCAGCAACCACCACTTCTCCAGAAACCTGAAAGCCTGTGAGGGAATAGCCGTCACCGTCGAACTTCACATTGACAGTCCCTCTAAGATCAAAAGAAACGAGAGCCAAGTCAGAGCGCCGCTTAACATCGAGAAATGTGTTGTTAAGACAACCAAGAACACCAGCAATGAACAGCCTGTATGGACATAGTCCTTGACCTCTACCCCCATACGTTTCAGGCGTATCGAAAACTAGTTCCGCTTCTTTCAGTGTGGCTATTCCGCCGGTCTTTCCATCCCACTTGCTAGAAGCTTTGTATTCCATCTCCTCAGGGTAACGGGCCTTCATTTGCACAGTCTGCACCTGATTTCATCACTCAGCCAAGTCGCGATTAAGCCTTTCCATAGGATGATTGGACGGAGCTTAGTCAGGAAGTGATTTAAACGCCCTTTGCATAGGTTGCCCGGATGTATACAAATGGTCCGTAGAATGAAGGCTGCAATGTACTACGGAATTGGTGATGTGCGATTCGAGGAAACCGATGTTCCCGAGATAGGACCAGGCGAGCTGTTGATTAAGGTGGGAACTGCACTCACTTGCGGCACCGATGTCAAAACATACAAGCGAGGGCATCCACTGCTCATCAGGAATGTCCCTGCTCTGTTTGGACATGAGTACGCAGGTACAGTTGAAGAAGTTGGAGAAGGTGTAGATGGTTTTGAACGGGGCATGCGTGTTGTGGCAACGAATTCTGCTCCATGCGGTCATTGCTACTTCTGCAAACGTAATAGACCAAACCTCTGCCAGCAGCTAAAGAATACATTGGTCAATGGAGCTTTCGCCGAATACATACGTGTGCCTGCACCTGTCGTGCAATGGAATACACATCAAATACCTAACAGTCTCTCATTTCGCGATGCGGCACTCACTGAACCGCTAGCGTGTGTGGTCAACGGCATAGGAGAGGCGGGGATACAAATGGGTGATACTGTCACAGTGATAGGAGCGGGACCGATTGGGCAGATGATGATTATGCTCGCAAAGAAGAGCGGTGCGTCAACTGTGATTGCTTCTGACCTAGCCAAGTTGAGAAGGGATATGGCAGTTCGTGCCGGTGCTGATATTGTGATTGATCCAGCTGTTGAAGACCCGGTAGAATGTGTGAAGCAGGCAACAGAGGGGTATGGTGCAGATGTGGTCATTGAGGCGGTAGGGTTGCCAGCGACTTGGGAACAGGCAGTTGACATGACAAGGGATGCAGGCACAACCGTACTGTTTGGCGGTGCTGCATCTGGAACCAAGTTCGAGATTGACACCGCAAGATTCCATTACGGGCAACTGACCATAAAAGGCGTCTTTCATCTGACACCGAAACATGTTGAACAAGCATTGAAACTGATAATAGCAGGAGATGCCACTTGAGAAAATCAAAGATGCATTGGATCTCATGAGTTCCGGCAAGAGTATGAAAGTGGCAATTATTCCTTGATTGACTGAATTGCCAAAATGAGATGGTGGCTCTAGTCATGAAGTGGACGAGCAACAAAAAGATGAGGGACAATGAAAGGTTCCTCGTAGAGCTGTTCTCAAAGATTGATGAGCAATATGAAGGGCTCCTGATTGTAGTTGAAGGTAAAAGGGATGAGAAGATCCTGCGAGAACTAGGAGTTAAGGCGAGAATTGTCAAGACTCAATCGGGTAAGCCGCGATTAGAATTTCTGGAAGAGATTGCATCAGCAGCAGGCGAAGGGGGTCAAGTCCTGATACTCACAGATTTCGATCCAGAGGGTGTTGATCTGTGTAGATTCATTGAAAGGGATCTCGAACTCAGAAAGATTGCCATTCTGAGGCGCCTCAGACGAGAGATTCGAAAGTCAATGGGCAACTGGCGATGTATCGAAGAGATGGTGTCATTGTTCAAGCGACGGGATTCTCCTGAACCTCAAGACCTCAGACAGGATTTGTAGATTCTTGAATGGGTCTATACGGTGCTTCCACAGTTTGCACAAATGAACTTGCCTTGTGGAATCTCATGTCCACAAACCCTACAGGTTCGTGTCTTGCGGACCCGCATTGTATCTATTACATCACCCACCTGAGGCACAAGAATGAACTTCCCATTCTCAAGGGTAATGCGGAACTCCGTTGGGTTTCCAGCACGTTCAAGAAGGTCAGTTGGCATTGCCAATCGATAGTTGCGATCCAATCTAACAATTCTAGTGTCATCCATGGTGTCTAGGTCGACACCCGCCTGATGGAAACCTGATATGATGCCATCACGAATCTCAACCGTGATATCTGCCTTGGATGCAACCTGCTGGCTATGCGTCACGATGAAGAATGATGTTCCGAGAGACTCGTTGAGCTCCTGGAAGAGATCCAGAATGCGCTCTGAGGTTTCAGGATCGAGGTCTCCAGTCGGTTCGTCACAAAGAACCAAGCCCTTACCTTCTGTATCAATCAAGTTCACAAGAGCACTCGCAATCGCTACTCTTGATCTCTCACCGCCACTCAGCGTCGGAGCCTTGCTACGTCTTCTCTCCTCAAGGCCGACAAGCTTGATGAGCCTGTCAACGCGGTCCCTACGTACCTGACGAGGAACTCCTGCAATCCGCGCTGCGAGCTCGATGTTTTGCCATGCGTTTAGATGAGGAAGCAGATTCGCCGTTTGAAAAACGAATCCACAGAAATTACGGCGAGCTTCAGTGAGCACCCGCTCACTAAGCTTGGTGATATCCGTGCGCAGGTTTGCCCAGTAGACCTTACCAACTGTGGCCTTAGTGATACCACCCATGATGTTTGTTAGTGTGGTCTTGCCTGACCCACTGGGACCTACAACGGCCATTATCTTGCCTTCGAGTACCTGCAGGGAAACGCCGCTTAGCGCAACTACTTCAAGCTCGTGGGTCTTGTATATCTTGTACACATTCTCAACGCTTACTACAACGTCGTCAGGGTAGTCACCATAAAGATCTAGTTCTTCAGCAATGGTCATTATGTGCACAACTCCACGTTCTCGCGAGATTCTTTAAAACGCCTTTGTTCAAGCATATCTATCCACACTCAAAGATTCCTCAAGACCGAAGCAGGGTCTGTTGAGCCAGCTCTGCGGGCTGGCAAGTATGTGCTCATCAGCATCACTACGCTCTCTAAGGAGAGTACCACCGTCATCATCATGAACGGGAATGATAGGACTTCGGGCAACACCGGGATAAACGGCGAGAGTCCTAGTGTTAGAATGCTCATGGCGTATCCAAAAACAACTCCGAGAAAAACACTAATCGCAATGGCTGCAACGACTGAACCTGCGAACTCGCCGAACACCATGGAAATGACCTGTTTCTTAGTGCCCCCCAGCGCTCTGAAGACAGCGTATTCTGGCTCCCGCTCCATCACCGCAGACCCGAGAAACAGCGCGATTGAAATGAGACCCATTGCCGCACAAAGGATGAAGGATATCATTGTTAAGCCCTGAATGCCGGAAAGGAAAAGCTGGATAGAGTTTGATTCTGCACCCACATCGAATGTTTCGAGTGTAAAGACGTGTGTGTTCCTTTCGACCTCAATTGTTTCAATAACATCAGTCATGTCTGTATAGCTAACCGTGTCAACAAGAAACAAACTTGAGGTGTCGATGAGAGTTCGCATTGACAAGAAGTCCAAGTTGACTAAAGCAAATCCATTTATCACTTGGAAGCCAAACTGAGATGCGAAGGATGCGCCGCTGATATCATGAGTTGATGCTACTCCAAAACCAGGAGCGCTGTGCATCAAGCCAACTACTTCAAACTCATTGTACGTAGTTCCGTTAATCGAGCCGTATTGAATCTGTACGATATCGCCCACTGTCTTGTTCCAGAGGGTCCCATAATACTCACTAATCACGATGCCATTCTGTACCGAAGCCAAGGCGGTTAGCACGGTCACCGAATCGTTGTTTACAAAGCTGCTTTCAGAGAATAAACCAATGCGCATGTAAGCAGAGGGCTCCACACCCTCCAGGAAGAACCGTTGAGTGCCAACCTGAGCCCATGTTTCAACTATTGGTGTAGCTTCAAATATTCCGGGGTAGCTTAGGAGGGTTTGAGAGAAGCGCAGTGGTTTTGGGTCTGACTCTATTCGCATGTCCGCTCCAATCGAGTAGCCTAGCTCGTTCTGAAGTGTCGCCTCAAAGCTTGATGACTGGATCAGCATCATAGTTGTTGTAGTTAGTGTGAGCGTCAGTATCACGAGCAAGGGGATGAACTGGCCCTTCCGTTTCCGAAGGCTCTGACTGAGATAGAGGCTTTTTTCGCCAAGCAGAAAACTAGTTCCGCCAGACACTCGTGCAGTGACCAGTCGCATGGCACGAGAACCTAGATATGATGCTGCGAATAGAAGAAGAGAGGCCCCCAACACTTCAGCAATAGCCATTGCTCCGATTGGCGTTATTATTTCTGGCATAATGAGCAATGCAAATAGGACTGCAGCAAGACCTATGACATAGCGCCAGATGCCCACATCTTCTGTGTCTTCTGAAGCGCCCCCAATTGTGGGCTGACCCACCTCCGACACATCTATCCTCCTTGATACATGCATCAAATACGAGGCTGGTAGATACAAGGCGATTGCACCTGCGATAATAATGCTCAGAGGGGGAAATGCTATGTGCGACATGAACAAGGCATAGCGGTCAGGGTCAAAGGAGAAGAGTCCTGTTGAAGCGCCAATCAGAGGAGCCATAATATATGACAGGCCAAGTCCCAGAATGAACCCTAGGGCACTCAAGAACATCGATTCCCACATGAAGGTGGAGAAGACCTGATTGAAGGAGGCTCCCTTGGACCGCAATGCGCTGATTTCGCCTTTTCGTCGCGAGATTGATGTTTCCGATGTGAATACTGTCAGCATCAGACTCATAATCAGAACAGGAAAAGCGATAATTGTTAGAATTTGGCTCTGAAGATATGTGGTTATGAAAGACTCGAGCTTCCAGATTTCTGAAAGTCCATCGACGTATATATTCGGATATTGCTCCTCAAGCTGAATTTTAAATGCTGCAAGGTTGGTTCCGATGTTTTGTGCTCCGTGCTGCAGCAAACCCGACTCAGACGGCCGGAGGAGGACTACAGGCTGGAAGAAGCCTCTACCAGCAACTTCGTCGACAACATCCACCCCTACCTCATCCTCCAGTATAATGACCGAATCCGTGATCCCCAGAATTATATCTCTTTCAATGCCTAGGGGGTCCCAGTTCTGACGTGTGATGGACGGAAATGAAGTGCCAATGATTGATCCCAAATCATTGATTTCGTAGACACCGACAACCAGGAGGTTCTGGACGGGATACCGACCAAGTGAGGTTGGTGAGCCGACCTGGTCTCCGCGAGCGCCATATCGAAGCAAATCCATGTCTATGGTAGTGCCGACATCTACTGTGATATTATGTACTTCGTTAGCGTAGTTGACGAACTGTTCTGATACCAAAACCTGACCTAGAGAAAGCGAGAAGTTGCCCCGCCAAGTGAAGTCACGGGACCAGTTGGCTAGAACTTCGGGCGTTGTGATAATGACACGCATGTCTTTGATTCCTTCGACATAGTTCATCCCAAGCATTGAATACTCAGACCACCCGTAGAAGAAGTCACCCGTAAGAATCCCGATTGTTGAAGGTACTCGATGAGCGAACTCGATAAAGTCACTTCCCACTGCAGTTGATTGGGCCTCCAGAAGATTGGAGGATTCGAAGGACTCACCGGCCTTGGGATTCAGGGCCATCTGGTAGGAGGCCTCTTGAAAGTACTCATTCACGATAAGCTCGGTGCCCGTTGCAGTCCATACAAACACCGTGGTGGGAAGGGTTATGCCAATCGCCAGAACAAGAGCGATACCAATATTGCGCACAGGATAGTTCTTCAATGATGTCAGCGCGTATGATAGGGACCACCAAGGATTTCCCTTCAGAGTTTCAGTTTTCTTCTTTGCCACCATATCATCTCCTTACAGATTCCTGAGCACAATGGCGGGGTCCGTCTTCGCGGCTTCCCGAGCAGGCAAATAGGCTGCCATGATCATCACCACGACCTCAATAAACAGAGCGGCAGTGAGAAAACCAATTGGAAATGTTATAGCTGCTTGAAGCGTTCTAGAAAATGGACTCATTGTGAAGATTATGGTGCTCATCACAAACCCGAAGACCGTTCCAAGAACCAGACTAAGACCAAGTGATGCAAGGACGATGCCGGTAAACTCTGATAGAACCATATTCACAATGTGCTTTTTGGATGCTCCAACTGCACGCAGGATTGCATAGTCACGCTTTCGCTCCCGAACAACAGAGCCCAAGAATAGAGTGAGCGCAAACATACTAAGTAGCATGGACATGGCGAATCCGATGGAGAATAAACCTTCAACTGTACTAAGAAACAGTGCGGTTCCGAAGGAGTATCCCTTCAAGTCGAACTTCTCAGGAATGACAGCGGTCACGCCGGGTACGTCGTTCAATGCACGAAGTATTAGGTCTTGGTCGGTGACACATAGAAGATCAGCAAAGAAAAGGGAAGCAGTGGAAATATCCGTCACAGTGGATACAAAGTCAAGATTCGCAATTGCAAAGCCTGAAAGACCTGCCTGATACCCAAATCCTGCACCCAATCGGGAATAGGGAATGTCAGTTTCGGACGCATAACCAAAACCAGGAGCACTATGTACGAAACCGATTATGATGAAAGATATGTCAACAGGAGCCAGACGCCCGCCCACCTGAAGGTTCAGGGTGTCACCCACGGATTTGTTCAGTCGATCTGCATGATGCACGCTGAGTAGAATTCCGTTGCTTACGGATGCTAGTCCGGATAGAATCAAACTGGGATCTACACCGAAAAAGCTCGTTTCATCAAAACGCCCAATCAATGAGTATTCAACGGCGTCCAATGCCTCAATCGTTAGAGATTCTGTGCCCACCGAGGCCCAAGTCCGCAGCACGGGCACTGCTCTACTGACACCTGGATACGTTTCCAGAGTGTCATTGAAGCTGAAGGGTCGAGGAGTGCCTCCAACTCTGAGATCGGCTCCCACCGCATAGGAGATCTCCTTCTCAAGATCTGCATGGAAACTCTCTGCTTGGACGGTGAAGGAAATTGTAGATGATAATGTGAGAGCCAAAACGACCATCAGGGGAACGATTCTGCCCTTGCGCATCTTCAAATTGCTTGCAGAGATCAGATTCTTCTCACCCACAAGGAATGATGCTCTTGCGAAAATTTCTGCAAAGCTTCGCCTTGAAAAGCGAGAACCATTGTAAGCCAAGAAGAACCAGGCTGCTGTTCCAAGACCTAATTCTAGCAGAAGTAAGAATGGATTATTTGGCAGGAAAAGCACAGCTCCTAGAACTATGGACAGAAGCATAACGGAGATTCCTACGGTGAACCCAATAGATTCCGGTTCAGTTGACAACGGCTCTGACACGTCAATTAGATGTGAACCAATCTCAGTGCCTGCAGCCCTCTTTGCTGAGCCAAGTATGAAGAGAAGAGGAGGCAAGATAGTGAATAAAAGAGAGGTCGCAAATGTTTCGGGTTTCAGCACGGTGGCTTGAAGATAGAATGCATATAGCTCCCAGTCAAACAGCATGAATGAAACGGTTGAGGGTATGAGAGCTGCGAATAGCACGCTTAGAACCATACCCAAGATTATGCTGAGGGTTGCCATAACAATTGATTCGGATAGGAAGATGCTGTAGATTTGGCCAGAGCTGG
The DNA here is from genome assembly GCA_030642465.1 of Candidatus Thorarchaeota archaeon. Classification (GTDB taxonomy): domain Archaea; phylum Asgardarchaeota; class Thorarchaeia; order Thorarchaeales; family Thorarchaeaceae; genus WTCK01. The sequence continues at coordinate 8,706 of DAOWNS010000016.1, forward strand.
CACCTTTCGATCGCAACGCGCTAACCTCGGTCTTCCGGGCCGCCATAAAGGTGTCAGCCGCAAAGACTGACAGGAAGAGTGCGAGAATGAATATCGGGAGATTCAGCAATGCCAGAGGCATTGTTTCCACGTAGGTGTCCACTATGCCTTGGAGTTCAAGTATCTCGTCGAGTCCGTCAACGACAACGTCGTATTGTTCGTCCACTCTTGCTTTCAATGTGAGAAGATTATCGGCCATGCGGTCCGTACCAGCCGCAATGAGATTGTCACCTGAAGCACGTAGGAAGGCACGCGGACCAAAGAAACCATCTTCGGAAACATCCGCCACTGGCAGAGATTCCGAGAGAACCATTATACTATCTCGGATACCAAGTACAGGTGTGCGATAGTGGTGAAAGTCGTAGTTATTCCGCATAAGCGACGGAAAGCCTGTTTCAATCAGCGACCCGTAGCCTTCAATCTCATAGATGCCTACAATCACGAGAGATCTAAGACTGTGTCGCCCCATGGCTCCGATAGGGGCAGGAGAGTATGACGATTTGATTGTCAATATCTCAATATCAAGGGTTGAGTTGATTGTCAGCGTGGTCCCAAATAGCTGATGTACGTAGTCGACGAACTGCCTTGAAACCAAGGTTTCGCCTTCTTGAAGCTCAAATGCGCCTTCTATGCTGAAACTTGGAATTGAAGTACTTAGGAACTCGTTGTCAACGAATATCACTTCGCAATCTTTCATTCCATCAGTATAGATAGGTTCGTCCAAGCCATACAACGTGTTGTCGGGCAATTCCGTGCCCCATACTATCCCCACTGTCGAATTGGTCCTGTGTACTGATTCGATGAGGGGATCAGATTCAATGTATGCTTGAGCCAAGTTGACTTCGACTGTTCCGCCTGCAGGATTATGAACCATCAGTTGGAAAGAACTGTTTTCAAAATACCCGTTGACACCGACGTGCACGCCTGTATCTGACCACACCATAACTGATGCAATAAGTGCCACACCTAAACTAAGAGTCAACGCGAGGCTTAGTGCTCTGAATGGGTAAGCCCTCATGGAACTAAGAGCATAAGAAAACGCATACGCACGATTGCCTTTCTGTGACAAAGATTTGGCTTTCGTGCGGTGCACCAAGCAATCACCTCTAGGTTGTCAAACCGTTGCCTTCAGACTGTGCATCAGAGGAAGTAGTGACATCAACACCACTTGGCTTGAAGAATTGTGATACGAGCTCTTCAACCAGCACACCGTCACGTAGAAGAAGAATCTTATCGGCCATTCTCGCAACCTCTGGGTCGTGTGTGACGACTAATACTGCACGATTCTCCTTCTTGGCTAAGTCTTTCATCAGTTTGATTATTTCTCCGCCCGTTTTATGGTCCAAATCACCCGTTGGCTCATCGCAGAGCAGAACCGCAGGGTTATTCGCGAGGGCTCTTGCTAAGGCCACTCTGGAACGCATCCCACCTGACAGCTCGTGAGGCATGTGATGAGCCCTATGATCTACGCCAACTGCCTTGAGTAGTTTCATGGACCGTTCATGCCGCTCAATCGGTCTGATTTCATCAAGAAGCATGGGTACCTGAACGTTCTCGATGGCCGTGAATATCGGCAGAAGATGTTGATCTTGAAAGAGCACACCGACCTTATCGCGTCGCATCTTCGACATATTCTCGTCATTGAGATCTGTAATGTCGATGCCGTCAACGATGATGGTTCCACTGGTTGGTTGGTCAAGACCTCCTATCAGATTCAACAACGTGGTCTTGCCCGAACCTGAAGCCCCCACAATAGCGATGAAATCCCCCTTCTTGACTGTGAGGTTCGTCCCACGGAGAACATTGATGATGCGTGAGCCGTCTTGAAACTCGCGATGTACATCGATGCAATGAACTGCGATATCGCTGTCTTCTTTCAAGTATGCTTTCTCCAGTGTCGAATCTCGATTCATCCGGATTTTTAAGGTTGCTACTGGAGCAACGTAGTATTGTCCCTCCATACAAAACCCTACTTAGAGCTACGGGTCTAGGCGAAAAGACAAAAGCAGCGATTCAACTGAATTGGATGGTATCACCAATGAGGGTATTTGCAATCTCGGGCTTGTCGGGCACAGGAAAGACAACGTTGCTTGAGAGGTTGGTACACGAACTCACGAAAAAGGGCTATTCCGTCGCATCACTGAAGAGTACGCAGGAAGATGTGCCTGCACCTGAGGGAACAGATACATGGAAGCATCAGAGGGCAGGTGTAAAAACAACGGTCCTGCTGGGACCTCAAAGCACCACAATCAGACATGGTCACCGAATGACTCTCAAAGAGATTTTCACGGATTCGGATATTGACTTTCTCCTAGTAGAAGGGATGAAACGGAGTAAGATACCAAAGTGCTGGTGCTTGGGGAGGAACAAGTTGGAGCTGAAGCAGTTGCCGCCTAAAACTATAGCGGCAGTTGCATGGGATAAGCCCACAGGTACTGCTGAGATTCCGATTATTCAAGAGGGGGAACTCAATACTCTGGTTGGAATAATCGAGAAGCATGCCGTCGAACTTGATCAGATCGAAGACTAGGCGTTGCGTTTGGGTTCTCCTTCGAATTGCTACCAACACGTGGCTCATTTAGGAAACTATAATTGCACATCTCATGCAAGGCGCACTCATGAAACGGGGCAGACTTCTCACTGTTTTCACGGTGGCTTTCTTCATGTTCCTTTGGACTGCGGGACCAGCGATGGGCCCTTCAGCAGTGATGCCGCAAGACATCAATTTGGGCAATCATGCAGTCCCCGCTGCCTCGTTCTATGTCAAACCCCTGTGGGATAATATTTACGACGCAGTAAACACCAATAACCTACAAACGATAGTGCGAAACATCTCTGAGGACACACCGTTTCGCATCTGGTACCCACTTCATAAAGAACCTTCACCGCCCCTTGCTGACGCATGGGAATACGCAAATGACACTCTGAAGTCCTACACTTCGGGAAATATGTACTTCAGACTTATGACACAACAGAAGAATCTTGTTGCAGTAAAGCAGGGCACCGGCTCGAACCTAGCTCCGATTGTCATTGTAGGTACAATTTCATCAGGCTATTCCCCAGGAGCCAACGCATTCGCAGCTTCGACTGCAGCTGTGCTTGAAATCGCCAGAATACTTTACTCGAAGTCCCTCACAAACGATGTCTACTTCGTGCTGGTCAACACAATCACGAGCGGCTATGGTGGAGGCGAGGGCAATTTGGGCGTGTCGGAGCTGTTAGATGAGCTTCAAGTTGAGTATCGGAGACCTGTAGCATTATTCTGGCTCTCGCTATTGATGTATGAGTCTGTAGAGGAAGACGGCGATATGTTGACTATGCGGAGTAGCTACAGCAGCTCAGAATACAGACAGAACGAGTTTCTCGGAGACATTGCAGAGATTGCATCTGCTCTCTCAGGCAGTGACCGTGTTTTACAGCAAGGACCTTCGGGAAACCTCTGGACTAGGACAGGTGCCTATGAGGCGGACGAGAGGGGCATCCCAGCGTTTGTGCTAAGCCAGACCTATCTCGACGGTTTAGCGGGCGGGGACTTTGACGTATGGGATGCTACACCATACTCCTTCAACCTGGTGGAGGAAGCGGTTGGTCTAGTTGCCTCACTCACAGCTTTCTTAGGAACTCTTGGCAAAAATCAAATACCGAGATTTGAAGCTATGATTCCAGTTCCAGCCTTCGAATCTGAAACCATAGGGATGGCAGTCACTGGCGAGTCGCCTTTGCAGGTGGACATTCAGTGGGCAGGCAGTATCTCTCTCACTGTTGAGCTCCTATCACCTGAAGGTGTCACCATCATCTCAACTACGCAGAGCGACAACAATATCACCATGAGCCCCTTAGTAACGGAAGCAGGGCTGTACGAGTTGGTCATCACGAATACAGAGATGGTATCTTCCTTTGTGTCGTTTTCTATCGAGCACTGGCAGGACTATGACCAAGATACGATCAATGATGATGAGGAGTATCAACTTGGGACTGACTGTCTTAATGCAGATACTGACATGGACCTGTTGGACGATGACCAAGAAGTATTCATTCACTTCACTGACCCGCTAAATCCGGATACAGACGCAGATGGTGCTATGGACGGCGTGGAAATAATCTACGGCAGCCACCCGCGCCTGAGAGACTCAGACTATGATGGAATTATTGACGGTACGGAAATAGACATGGGACTCGACCCCACGAATAAGGACACGGATATGGACGGTATTGATGATGGTGATGAGCTGGATCTTGGACTCGACCCGCTATCAAACGATACCGATAAAGACGGCCTTCTCGATGGCATAGAGCTGATTCACGAAACCGACCCACTCTCACCAGACACGGATTCGGATGGACTCAGCGACCTCTTTGAAGTGGTGAACGAACTAAATCCTCTTCTCAACGACACTGATGGGGATGGCCTTAGCGATTTGTACGAGATAATGCATAACCTGATGCCTAACAATGCTGATACTGATGCAGATGGTATCCCCGATGGAACAGACTGGGCGCCTAGGGAACACTGGATCAACGATGTCATTCCTGCGGGCTTCGGCGTTATCCTTCTCATAGTTTCAATTTGGATACTCAACAAGAAGCGAATCTACGGGAGGACGGCATCTTCATGATATTGATGAACCGAAGATGCACCGTGCAAATTCGCGTCAGAGTACTTGTTCTGCTCTTCTCCGCAGTACTATTACTTGTTACGTTCATCGGGCCGCTATCAGGGGAAGAAGCAGTTCACAATCTCGATGCGCACCCAATACTGTATGATTCAGCAACTCCAGCAGACGATGGCACTCTGAACGTAACTCAGCTCTGGGAGGAGATTTGGAGCAGTGTTTCTTCTTCAGACATAGAGAACTACACTCGCACCATTTCGGAGGATTATCCGAGCAGAACCTGGAGTGCCTACAGCCTGATACCCAGTACCAATCTCGAGAACGCGTGGCTTTGGGCGAACCAAACACTGCAAGAAATTACCAGCGGGGCACTGACGTTTAGACAGATAACAAATCATCAGAGCCTTATTGCTACACAATACAGCGCGGACCCAGAACCCAAGGCTTCGGTGATAATAACCGGCGTCATTGACAGTGACGAAACACCTGGCGCTAATGATGCGGGTGCAAGCGTTGCTGTTGTCCTTGAGATGGCGAACGTTCTCACTAACTATAATCTTGGTTTCGACGTCCACTACGTGTTGATTAACAGGGGCCATGGAAACGACGAATATGACCAAGGGAGCAGATACTTTGCCGAATGGATTGAAGAGAACGAGATTGTGCCATTGACTACATTAGCCTTTGAGCGTCTTTTGTTTCATAGAAGTCAATACCTCTTTGGCACGAGGATAGCATTAAGGACATCCCCTTACGAGAGCATATACCAAAGGGCCACATGGTTCCCTGAACTAATGATACGAGCCTCCAAAACAGTTGGTTCTGGTTTGCTTCTCAACCTCTCAGATTTGGGCCTCACCGAGGTTTCTACAGCTTATGAGTTGTGGCAGGGGGGTTATCCTGCCCTGCATATCGCCCAAGGATTCTGGCCTGATGGATATAGCGAAACTACCGGTGATGTCTGGGATGTTTCCTATTACTCCTATACAAAGGCAAAGGAGGCTGCTGCATCAGCTATTTGCGCGATTGCATACGCTGGGCGATTGAGATCAGGCGATGTTGCAGCAGAGTACAAGAGTGGTTTTTCTACGATAGATGAGGATGTGACGTTGCCAATCACGGTATCAGTAGAGGGCTTCGTCAACGCAACACTGACTTGGGAGGAGAACACCACATTCAGAGCACGGCTTAGAGATAGCTCCGGTCAGCTCGTGTACCAACGTATTGAAAGCGATAACAAGATTGTTGCTAAATATCGGGCACTCGTCCCGGGACCTTATGATTTAATCATCAGGAATCTTGCAGGTAATGACTCAACGTTTGCGCTTAATGTCACCATTTCTAACGACTGCGATGGGGATGGAATAACTGACATTGATGAGCTCAGCCTTGGTACAAGTATGTATCTTCTGGACTCTGACGCAGATGGCCTTAACGATGATTTTGAGCTGAGTATTGGTGGTGACCCGACCTCTGCAGATTCCGATGGTGACGGGGCTCTCGACTATGATGAATACATGTTGGGTTCTAGCCTGTATCTTAATGACACTGACGGGGATGGTCTCCTAGACGGAATGGAAGTAGAACTTGGCTCAGATCCGACATCAATTGATTCTGACGGGGACGGGTTGGACGATTGGAATGAAACCTACACATATCTAACTAATCCCGTAAGTACGGACACGGATTCAGACGGACTCGAAGATGGTTTCGAAGTTTCTGTGGGCTTGAATCCGCTATCACCAGATTCCGATGGTGATGGTCTAGGCGACCTGTTTGAGATTCTAAACTTCTTGAATCCGCTATCGAGAGATACCGATGGTGATGGCTGGAGCGATGCCTATGAGGTCGAGTTCTGCATGTCGCCCACTAGTGCTGACACAGATGGGGACGGCATTCCGGATGGAATTGATTGGGACCCGCAGGAACACTGGGTATCCACAGCAATTCCCTTGACCCTGCTCTCTGTCGTTCTCCTTGTAGCAGTCTTCAGCTTTCTGAAGTACAAGGTCTATACGCAGCCGGAATGAGTTCACGATGAAGAAGCTAGAGGTTAGTAACTTCAGCCTTCAACAAACACTTGAGTGTGGACAGACATTCTGCTGGGTTAAGGAAGGAAACGGTTACATCAACGCGGACGTGGGACAAGTAGTTTACGTGGAACAGCATGGAAACTCTCTCCACTATGAAACCTCCCATAGTGATGTGCCACTGAAGCAGCTGTTTAGACTTGAAGATCCCCTTGAGAACATTCAGAAAGAGATCTCCAAGGATGACCTGATGCGCAAGTCAATCCAGTTCGCTCCTGGGTTACGCATCATCCAAGACCCGTTCTATCCTTGTTTGATTTCATTCCTCATATCGACTCGAAACAATATACCCACGATAAAGAGAGCAACCCAAGCAATCAGAGAAAAATACGGACCATCCTACGAATTCAGAGGGACGACTTATCGTGGAATGCCCTCACCCACACGCATGTCTTTGGTTACTGTGAGTGAGTTGGAGGCATTGAAGCTCGCCTGGCGAGCGAAGTTCATCGTGCGGTCGACTAAGGCACTTCTTGCAGGAGAGGTGGAACCAGAAGATTTGACCAAGATGAGATACGAGGAGGCTCACCGCACACTGAAGACATTGCATGGTGTTGGTGATAAGGTCGCAGATTGTGTGTGTCTGTTTTCGTTGGGTTTTCTGGAGGCGTTTCCAATCGACGTGTGGATTGAACGAGTAATCCAGCAACAGTACGGCATATTCACATCAGTAGGCAAATCGTACGCCAAGAAAGGTCAAGCTGCAAGGAACTACTTCGGACAATATGCAGGATATGCTCA
>DAOWNS010000237.1 GCA_030642465.1 Candidatus Thorarchaeota archaeon
GGCAGGTTCAGACAACGTGGTTTCCCTTTGAGCGCACATTCTGACTATTTGGGACTCTTGAAATTCGCCAAGGATGTTGACCCCAAAATTGTCTATTGTTTCACAGAAAACGCACGTGAGTTCTCAGGGCATCTTGCAGAAGCAGGATTGAATGCAGTACCACTGGAGTAGGTGAATAACTTGTTGAATGAACTCTCTGAATTGGTTGAACCTGTCCATGCTGAATCATTCTTCTCAGTATCACGGACAGGAGAGATACATGAGAGACTCTCCTATGAGTATGCTGACGCAGAAGGATATTATCGAAAAGTAGTTCGCGATCAGAATCTCCTAACAAAGGAAGTTGAGAAGCTAGCCGCGAACATGCAATTCTATCTCGATATGGAGCGCGTCGAGATTAACGGTGAAAGAATTAAGTCAAAGGTCAGCATGTGTGACATCTTTCCCAAAGGTGCGACAGAAGTAGTTGCAGTTGTTTTTCTAATAGATTTCACAGGGAAGTTCAACCCCAGAAAAAACAAGATTGTCACGTGGCTTGAGGAGGAAACCGCACCCTATGACTTTGAAATTCAATGGCGATTTCCTTTGGGGACGCGCATTGTCGAGATTGATACATTGCTTGAGTACGAAGTCTACGACGACATAGTGACACTATGGGCTACTGAGGGACAAGATGTCGGAGGCTATGAGCGAATGGAGTTCATGCTGCCGGAGGTGTTGCTTGATGCAAATTGACAGCCTGTTCGGTATCATAGGGATGTCATTAGTTATTCTAGGCATTCTAGCCATTCTTCTGGGCGCAATTTCGATGATGCGTGAAACGGACCAAGGAAATGCAGAGGTCCGTAGAGAAAGCAAAGGCATAATCCTGTTAGGCCCAATACCAATCGTCTGGGGGTACGGAAAAAAGGGGTGGGCTGTGGCAATCATAGTGGGGATAATGCTCGTCCTTGTATGGATCCTATTCCGTGGCTAGTCGAAACCGTGAATTATTTGACATTATATTATCGAATGTAGGTATTACCTATGGAGTACGAAGCCTCATAGATGAAGAATTGCTCCGCTTAGTGGAGACAAACCCTCATGATATTCAAATGCAGAAACTGCGGTGACACATCAGCTGACATCGACATGGTACTCGATGGCGCATGCCATTGTGGATGTACCCACTTCCAGTTGTCTTCTGAAAACGTACCCGGTGTATCCAAGGAGATTTCACAAAAAGAGCAGATACGAAGAGACCTTCATCTCTGGGTAGATCTCAACCTAGATTCCATGGAGCCAAAGGACATCGGAAGCATCCGAGTCGCTTTCGAGTGCGAGAATCCAAAGATGGCGTGAATGTGTGCGTTCTACTCTTCAGGCGTTTTCGAATCTAAGGGGCGCTCTATTCTGGAGATTTGCCCCTCTATTTCTTCTTTGATATCGGTTTCGCCAGCAACCGCAGCGATTCTCTGGACTGCCTTAAGATTGTGAATCAATGTATCCAACCATGAAAAGAGGTCTCCAGGGTACGCCCACAGCTCGTACTTCTCAAGCAATTTCTGGGCAATGCCTGATGGATTAAGTCCCTTCTTTCTGGCGTCCACAATCCATCTACCCAGCTTGATGCGCCCGTGGCTGCACTCTGGAAAATCTCGGCAGCCGCATCCAAAGAAATCCAAGGTCCATCGCCCGAACAACTCAAACACCCACTTCGGAAGCCTAGTTGCACCGCCCCGTGGCTGCTTCATATCAGTCAGGTCTGCAAACACACCTGAGAAAAGGCGCGTTGGCATATGGGTCCTGAAAGCTGAATTAACTTCGCTCTGAAGTTTGGGGCTGAGATAGACATTTTCGAAGGGGTCAAGCAGGATGGCGATATCGAGCACATCCATTGAGGCCACTTGCTTCTGAACTTCAAATCCAGAAGTAGGTGTGAGGAATGACACTGACGTAGCCCGCCCTAGTGCGGTTGGATGTGCACCACCATCGCGAACGCGAATCATATGTTTCCTCACAAGATGCTTCAGTGCATCAGAGGGAGGAATACTTCTCGAAAGCATCTTGTTGTAGGCCCGAGCGACTGACTTCAATTCCACCAGTCCTGTTGAGCAGATCGTAGCAAGGATTTGCTCTGCACAAGCTTCGGTATCCGCGAATGGTTCAACGTCCTCAATGACGCCTGCGAGCAATTCAGATGCTATCTCGTCCTCAGTCTTGCTTTGGCCTCCATGGTACTTCCGCTCAGGCTCAACAATGATGTACACTTTTCCTCGATCATGTTTTCCTAGCCTTCCTGCTCTCCCCAGCATCTGCTCAAACGCCGCAGTAGTGAGCCATTCAGCACCCATTGCTAGAGATTCAAAGATGACCTGAGAAGCGGGGAGGTCAACTCCAGCCCCCAGAGCTGCAGTTGTGACCACGCATGCGTACCGTTGTTTAGCGAAAGACCACTCGATGCTCCTCCGCCGCGAGTACGAGAGACCTCCATGATAGACAGCACTTGATACGTGATGCTCCCTAAGCCAGTCACCTAAAGCTTGAGCACGTCGGCGGGAGAATGTGAAGATGATTGATTGGCCTTTGGACCCTGAACTGCTTACGTGTCGGAACTCGTTTGAAACCAGCCTTCGTATTATGGACCGTTTTTCCACGTCGCTTCGAGCAAAGATCAAGTGACGCTCGAGCGGAACCGGACGGCCTACGTAGTTCACGAGTTTTAGCTTCATATCCTTGGCCAAACGCTCAGGAGATCCCACTGTAGCAGAGAGCGCGATGACTTGAGCATCAGGAGCGTAGAAGCGCAGTCTTGAGAGCAGGCCATCCAGCTCAGGACCCCTTTCTGGGTCGGCAAGGTTCTGAACCTCGTCTACTATGATTGTGCCAATCGTTCCTAATTCCTTGGATGCCCCTGTTCTAAGGAGCACATCAAGTGCTTCGTAGGTTGCACATATGATATCGGACCTGAAAATGCTACTATCGACGATTACGGGATGTTCTTTGCTTACAGCAAGGCGCGACATGCCCACGCGAATACCGACGCGGAGCCCGAGAGACTTGTAACGTTTCTTAAACACCTCATACTTCTCATTAGTGAGAGCAACAAGCGGCGAGAGGTATAGCATTTTGGCGCCGTTCATAGCTTTTGGCACTCCAGCCATCTCCGCAAGAAGCGTTTTTCCCGACGAAGTGGATGACACAATGAGCAAGTCAACTCCATCAAGCAAACCCGCATCCACAACCATTTCCTGAATAGGTAGAAGTAACGTAAATCCCTCGGAGATCAGGAGTTCCTTCAGTTCGCCAATACCGCGTATCAACATGTGATGGACTTCCCTTCATCTTCTCGCCAGATAGGCTTTGTGCCCGAGTATTTCTACAGTATGTTTCCGCGCAAACAGGATATCGACAACACCGAGGCCTGCTGTAGTGCGGACGCGGTTCTGATGGCGCTCTGGCTGACATTGGGCGAGGCGGCCGACTATTGGGACGACATCGACCGCTATATACGCAATCACATCACGACTTTGCAAATGAC
>DAOWNS010000060.1 GCA_030642465.1 Candidatus Thorarchaeota archaeon
CAGTGCGCGTACCTTTTGTTCGTTTCCATCTCCACAAGCTCAACATTCTCAACTGCTTCGATGACTCTTCTAGGTGCCTCGTAGACTTCTGCATGTCTGCCGAGGTGACATGGATCATGGTAGGTGACCTTAATTGGTTTGGGCGACCTGAAGGCTACTTGCCCTTCCTGAACCAATTGATCCAGGAACTCAGTGATGTGAAGGACCTCGAAATCGTAACTATGGCCTTCCTTTGGGACGTCGATTTTCCACGTCCTGAAACAGCCTGCGCATGCCGACACAACCTGCTTGGCGCCTGTCTTCTTGATGGCTTCGATGTTCTTCTTGGTGAGGTCATCGAAAGGCTCCTTATGTCCTAATCTTAGCAGAACGGATCCACAGCATTCCTCCTTGGGGAGTATCGTGTAGCTTACGCCTGCTTTATCGAGGAGTTCAACCGTTGTTTTGGCGATTTCCTTCTCACGATATGCGCTGGTGCATCCAACGAAGTAGATCACGTCTGCTGTTTCAGGCCAGTCCCTTTCGCCAAATAGATCGAGTCTTTTATCGCGCTCTTCCTTGTAGGGATTGCCTAGGTTGATTATCGATTCCTCAATCGCTTTATGCTTCGGCAATTCATAGCCTGCGTTAACCAAGTCATTGCGCAAAGCTTCCGTCATCTCCGGGAGCCTGATGCCCTCTGCAGTAGCGGTGCAAGTTTCTTGGCAGCTCTTACACGTCGTACAAGTATACAACCACTGAAGCACATCGTCGGTCAAGTCAATCTTGTCGTCTAGGAGATCCTTCATGACCATGATTCTGCCTCGAGCAGAGTATGCTTCAAACCCCAGCACATTCTTCACTGCGCAGGGTAGGAACACATCACGCTTGGATGCGACAGTCTTGTCCGCTAGAGAGCAATCACCGCATCTAGCACAGAGCCATAAGTCCTCCTGATACTTGGATAGGCCAGTGTACTCCATCTCAGTTAACCCCCTCGAAGACGTGTGGACTGAAGATATTATTCGGATCCAATGCTCTCTTGATTTCCTTGTAAGTATCTAGGAAGGGTTTGTTGACGGCCTTGAGGACCCGATCCTCCCACAGAAGGCCACTCCAATAGGGACATCCTCCTGTGTCGATTGTCGCGTCAAGCATCTCGTTCCAAGCGTTCAAGGCAAGCTCCATCTTGCTCTTGTCTGGAGCGAATATCGTTACCCACCCCGTTGCAAATGCTCTATCAGCTCCAAGGCAGCTAGCAATCCACTTGATACCATTCTTCAGCAGTTTGTGTTTTTTGAATATCTCCCAATTTCTCTTCATCAACTCAGGTATCTGTGTGATTGGTCTGAGATGGCAGGTGTTCAGCCAAAATCCGTTATTATAGAGGGGTTGCACGAGGTTGAACATCTCACCCCAGTGCATCTGTGAAGCGAAGTTACCAAGGTCTTTGCCGTTATGTTCAAGCGCAATTTCTCTGACAATCTCCATCTTTCGACTAGCTAGCTGTTCATCTGTTTCCTGTACTATCGATGCAAACATAGCATTGATTTCAGAATGGCTGTCTAGAAAACCAGGGAAGAATGTGTCCGTTGACTGCCGGTCACATAGGAGATTCAGCTCTTCTGTCAAGCCCCTCTTTTGCACTTCCAAGAAAGCATCACACGCATCCTCAAGGGTCTTGAATCCGAAGTCTCCATAGGCAATGAACTCGGCTTTTGGATAGATCTTGAGGGTTACCTTCGTCTTGACGCCAAGGGTCCCATGATCACCAAGGAACACGCCGGTCAAGTCATTGAACGCGGAGTATCTTGCGAAGAGTATTGCGCCCTCTTTCCAACCAGTTCCTGTCCTGACAATGTTGCCATTAGCCAGAACAACTTCGAGTGAAACAACCCCTTCTGTGGACGGTCCGTACTTGGAGGCGGCATATCCAATGCTGTTAATACTCGTGGAGCCTCCAACAGTTCCAGCGTTACCTCCGTAAGGTCCTCTGAAGCCAAGCTTGTAGCCTTTCTCATCCAAACGGTGAATAAGCTCAGCCCATCGTAGACCTGCTTCCACAGTAACGGTCATGACATCTTCGTTGATAGTCACGATCTTGTCCATGTTAGCCATGTCTAGCAAGACTGAACCTTCAACACGCGGCAGGTAGGCTCCGCAGATACCATTTCGTCCTCCTGCCGGTATCAACGGTGTCTTTGTTCTGTTGCAGAGATTGACAATAGCCTGCACTTCCTCAACTGTATTTGGCAAAACGATAATGCCGGGTCTCTCCGCCGTAAGATGGCATGCATCCATGGTATACGACGAGATTATCACCTGATTGTCGTTTACACGGTCTTCTCCTGCAATTGCAGCCAGCTCTTCGTAGAGCGGATGTTTTTTCGACGCTTTGACGATAGTCATATCCACCACTCGTTCGAAGCGCCGCTACACTGGTATAAGTGACTATTGCCGTTGCCCGAAACTTGTACGATCCTGGACATCAATGTCCTTGACTGATGTTCGGTTCCTGCTTCATCGAGGTCTGCTCTGCAGATCCTACTGGATTTGCGACAAGTCTTACGTCCTCTCCACAGGCGTTTTCTGTCTCCGTCCAACTGGCGGCGACCAAATTACATGGAAGCCCTAGCAATCTGCATTGAACATCCACACCACTCAATCCTGATTTTATGTTATAACCACCTACAAACCGTCCAAGTGTGCACAAGTTCTTGGCAGCTGTTGCATACCCTCCATTGTGTCAGAGTTATGCGCTTCCCTAGGAGAGAACCCTTTATGTGGCACAACAGAATAGGGCTGTTGCGAGGAACCCGGTATGAAGAGGATTGGCGTTGTGCTGGGACGAGGTGGCCATACAGCACAAACCTTTGCACTCGTCGATCTCCTGGGTTCGAAATATGAATATCTCTACATGATTGGAATCCTTGACCCGCTGACGCCCAAGAAAGTACGGATTGCCGGCAGAGTTCTTCCTGTCCTCACTCCTCGACTCCTTCCTCAGGATTCGCGAATCATGTCCGTGATTCGAACCCTTGCAACTCTGATGATGTCATTCGTCTATCTTCTTCTCTTCCGACCAGCATTAGTGGTCAGCTGCGGCACAGGTCTAACGGTGCCCATATTCTATTCCGCTCGTCTACTCGGCATTAAGACGGTGTTCATTGAGAGCATGTCTAGGGTTGAAACCCTCTCCATTACCGGCCGAATGCTGCTGGGGAAGACTGACCTCTTTATGGTTCAGTGGCCTGGCTTGGCGATAAAAATACCAACAGCCGTCTACGGGGGACAGCTACTATGATTTTCTTGACAGTCGGAACGGCTCACTTTGATCCTCTCATTGAGGAGATGGATCGACTTGTTGAGAATGGCGTAGTTCAAGACAAGGTTGTGGCGCAGATAGGTCGCGGTTCCTACATGCCCAAGAACTTTCCGTCCTTTCGTTTCATGAAGTCGCTAAACACTGCATACGATTGGGCTGATGTAATCGTGAGTACTGGTGGCGCGGGGACAACGATTGAATGTGTGAAGCGAGGTCTCCGACTTGTTGTCGTTGAGAACAGGACTCTCATGGAGGGGCATCAAGCTCAATTGATTGGCAAGATGTCCAGAAAGAAACATCTCGTTTGGTGCCGGGATTTGAGTGACCTTGCTGACTGTATCGCCACGGCCCAAGTGTCGACTTTCACGCCCTTCATTCCTGATAAACCCCGCGCACATATTCTCATCAAGGACCTACTCAGGTCATTGTAAGCGCCTCGAGAGAAAAAGAGTCGCGCGTTTCATTTGGCGCCAAATCGCTGACATGAGAAACGTGTTTTGGTTGTGTGTGGTTTCATATCATACGCTGGTTAGTACATGGGTAATACCCTCCATAGAGTCCAGCTATTTTTTTTGTTGGATGGTGGTTTTATTAGGGTAGGATGCACTGTTCCAAAGGAAGTAGAGGTCAGTGAAAACTCAACTTCCAAACATCAGCGAGATGAGGCATCTTGAGTAGCAAGAAACCTTCAAAATTCAAACTCATCAAGCCCCGGGGTATGGGGCTCTCTGTGCATCTGTTTCGTCATTCGGGACTACAAACGACACCTACCAAACTAGCGGGCCTTCTGAGAGGAATCTCATATTCACCGAAAAAGAAGAAGGGGCTTGCATCTGGCTTTACTTCAGCGAAAGCAAGCGGAGACATTGTGATTGGCGAATTCGTTTCCGGATTCCGTGTGCCCGTTCTAGCTTACAAAGCCGGCGAACTTACGAGCGTTCACTATGTTAGTGTAGATCGGGGGACGGTTTTAGTCAAGCTTGATAGAGAAACTATTGAAGTTAGAGGATCCCGACGGATTGCCAACAAGTTTTCAAAATTACTTGAAGACACGACTGGAGCAAAGGTTACACCTTTGAGCCTGAATGGCGGAGCGAAGAAGCTCTATGACCGGGCAACGGATGTCGCGTCGGTGCTGGTCACTGACGTTGAGAAAGGTAATCTCACGCAAGCGGAGTTCCGGGGTTCAGGAATACAGTCTGAAGAGGAAATAGGACTATACACACGCAGGTACAAAGGCCGCATCAGTAGATTTCGTGGCACCTTTTCCTATCCTAGTGGCGCAATCCTCACAACGTCTGTGAATGCTGATTCTGGCTCTCTCATGATATATCGAGTTGGAGATGGCATTCTCCAGAGGGACCTGGACTGGGTCATTGACTTGATGGAAGACGCTGCTCCATAACTTGGGAACAAGCATCGGGTGGGTCCAAGGAGGCCTTCCCGCCTTCGTTTTCTTTCCTTACGTTTTCTGGCCAATTATGGTGCGAGTGTTGTCTACATACCAGCGGGTCTTATCCCGGAACTTGGGCCAGAACTCGAAGAATGTGTGGGCACTCTCTGCTTCTATCAGTAGGAATCCATTCCATTCTGTTCCCCATGCATACTTGTAATTCCCCACAATCCGGACATTGCTAGGCCAATCGCCCTTGAGGAAATCAGTCCAGAACTCCCTTGCCTTCTCAGCTTCTTCTGTAGACATTGTTCTGTAGCGGTAGAAAACGATGAAGGCGTATGTCAACTCAGTGTCACCTACAGCATCTGAGGGGCGGTGCATTAAAAAGATTGGTGCCCGAGTCAGCTTTGAAGGGATATGACAGCTAATGGCGATGATATCGTAAGAAGGGAGTTTCGCCATGGCAAAGTTGCTTACGGATTTCAATGGAATCGCGGAACCCACAAAAAGCTTGGAAACACTAGCGGAGACCTGGCAGCTCTTTGGGCACACCTTTCAGCAGTTAGAGCCGGAAATGTGCCAGCAGCCCCCTTCACTGATCCATTCTACAGACGTGCTTCCTCATTACGGCTTCGTAAAATGTCAGCTGCAGGACGCGTAGCATTGCGAATGAAGCTCATGAAAAGCCACGCAGTAGTGGCCAACCTTGAAGACGACTTGGTACAAAGGATACGGAATTATCATAGGGTCCGAGGCGATAAGAGCTATACACTGAATCATACAGTGCTTCCTGATTTCCTTCAGGACGATCCGAATTCGATTGCAATTGAGGTTCCAGTGTATACCGAGAGGTACCGACTTACAGGACACATAGACTTGGTTCGTTTCATTGATGGCTATGTGCAGGTCTGCGACTACAAGCCCGGCTCGCTTGAGTCAACGAAGAAAAGATTCCTTGAGTCCATACCACAGGTGGCCGCTTACGGAGAAATGATGACACATCACCTTGCGGGAACTCTTCGTTCAGCCCTTGATGCGCCTATCCTGCCCACAGTCAGATGCGCCATATTCGACACCCATTCATCCTGGCACTTTGGGGCAGACATGTTTGTAAGTTTGTATGAGTCTAAGAGGATATCCGGGCTCTAACCTCGATTGTTCTTGAAGACGGACATTCTTACTTTCTCTTCAACAACAGGTCCTCCCGACGCGGGAGCATCCCATTTCACTTGAATCGTCGGACGCGCAGAAACGAGTCCTTCTCTCACTCGTGAGAAATATCGCTCGGAGAGAGAGCCAAAACGTCCTAGGGCCGCATCAACGGGAATCCAGCCTATGTTCAAGAGGTAGACTTCACACCAAGCATGCGGCTCGGGTTCCGACCCTGACCTGTAGAAGTGACCCACAACTCTTCGTGATGGTATTTTGACCGCGCGGTTCAAGGCAATAAACAGGTCCGCATGTTCATCACAGTCGCCTTCTTTGCTCAAGGTGGCGCGTGCTGCGCCCACTCTCTCGTCAAGATGAGTCTTCAGCTTTAGATGCTCTCTAACTGTTTTGAAAGCCAGCCGTGCATAAGCTTCGTCGGTGTTAGCCTTCTCAGCAATGCTTTCTGACAGTTTCTGCACAAGCGGATCACCATATTCCCAGTACTCCTGTACTGCGCAGAACATTCCTCTGTTCTGCCTGATTTCTTCCTCAGGAGTTGGTTGAGGTTCAAGAAGCCAATCACGGGAAATCGTATCAATGCGGAGGATGACAGTCGGAGAGAAGCTCTCGCATGGGGTCAGCTCCGGCATCTTGATGATGGCAACCATGTTCTTCTCAGCCTTTTCAAGAACTCTCGCTGGGGGGAATACATCAATAGACGTGACGAACTGGTTGTCCATATCTGTTAGGAGATGCCACGTCATCTTCCCCTTCTTTATCCGGGACGTTCCTCTGTTGTGTACATCTGCCTGCATTTCTATCAGGAATCTCAATATGAAGTCTCATTGCGAGCCATCTTCCGAATAGATTTATGTGTTGTCCAGCAGTTCACTAGTAGTTGTCTTAGCCTAGTCAAAGGCGAGTGAGGTCTTCGCATGAGCAAGAAACCCGATAAGAAATTTTCAGAGCGCGACAAGGATTCAGTTATTGACAAGATGTTCGCAGAACTTGGTGTCGATGACACCATGAAGAAGGAGCTAGTCGCATCGGGCCGCATGACACAGGATGTTCTCAGGGTGGAAACTGCAGATCAAGTTCGACGACGCATTGAGATGGATAAGAGCATTGGTCGTTTCCGTGAGAGCACTCGTCATGTCGAGAAGAATCTCAATCTAATCAACGATGGAATTGATCGCATCGAGCGTGATCTCATACCAGTTGTGCTTTCCTTTCTGGTTGGCTTGAAGGGCAACCTTGTGAATCTTCGAAGCACAGTAATTGGGAAGGGAAAAAGGGCCGCGAAGACAAACCTCCAGGCTGTCTATTTTGAAGCCGATGTCAAACCAATCATTGAGGAGGAGTTCGCAACGATTGAGGAAACCCTGACCTCTGGAATGTCGGCACCGATTCTTGAGAAGATCCGCGTGTTGACCGACAGTCTCAAAGACGCCGCGAATGAAACCCACGATGAACTCACGACCTTGAAAGCTAGTATTGATGATTTCACACAGAGGCTCTCCACTGAGGTGGAATTTCTATCGACGGAGCTGACCATGAAACCAAAGGTGGCTATCCCGAAGGAAGTAGAAGCACAATTGAGGGAGCTAGCTCGCCATGTCAAGGAACTAGAACGTGACTTATCGGTTGCAGCGGAGAAGGTACAGAACCGAGAGAATGACATCGAATCATTGCGGAGCGAGCTCGCGGGAATGAAGGCACGGAACGAAAGCCTCGAGGAAACTGTAGCTAGTCTTCGAGCGGCGCCAGAAGCTAAGGCGGAAACGATTGCTGAGCTTCGTAAGCACATCAAATCCATGGAAACACTCCACGACTTGCTCAATGACCGACTGGAAGAGGCTTCTAATGAACTCCAGGCCGCACAGATTGAGAACCGTCAGCTTGGTGATGCTAAGAATAAGAGCGACCTACTGATTGAGGATCTTAAGGGCAACATCAGACACTTTGATGATGAGATGAAGAAGACAAACGAACGACTTGCTGGAGTTGATGAATTGCGAGCACGCCTTCGTTCCTATGAATCCGGTGAAGGTGCAAGAGAGCTCGAGCGTGTGAAGACTGAACTTGATCGATTATCAGCCAGTCATGAGAGGACCACCAGTGATTACAAGGCGACGCAGCTGAAGCTACAGGTCACTAAGGAGGCTTTGCGTGGATACCTTGGTTTGATGGACCGAACGGAGAAGACTAAAGCATTCCTCATGGTGGAAGACAACCTCGAGATGTCGATAAGGGAGATTGCCCGCTCTTTGGGTGTTGCACCAGCAATAGTTAAGCAATGGGCAGAAGATTTCCATCAACTGGGGATTGCCAAAATCGTCGATGGAGAGAAGCTCGTACTAACTCGTGAAAAAGTAGATTTAAGCTAGAGAATCATCCAGCAACTACGGCTGTTCAACCTTCCCAAAGAAATCAACAACCCCCAGAAGACCATTCATCATCGCAACGTTATCGTACAGTTTCTTGACATCCAAGGCTGGTTTGCTGGTATCTTTCATGTAATTTCGAACTGCGGGATGAAGTACGCTCTTCAAGTAGGTGACTCGCAGCTCTTTTAGAGCGTTGATCAGTTCCGCGTCTGATTGTTCATTTTCTATAAGAGAGAGTAAATTGCCGAGTTGAGCAACGTAGGCTCCTTCTGAAGGTATGACAGAGTTCTGGTTAGCAAGTGTTTGCTTTGCTAAGCGGCGAAAATCGTGTCTGGCTCGGTCGAGATCAGTTGTGGCCAATTACTTCGTATTCCAACATGCGTCAAGGAATTTATCTGTGCCGCCAGTGGACCTTTCAAAAAGACCAGCTATTTTTTTGTACTTCTTAGGTGATGGCATTTGGAAAACCAC
>DAOWNS010000045.1 GCA_030642465.1 Candidatus Thorarchaeota archaeon
GAGCGCGGTTGCGTTCAGACCAGGAGCTGTTGCGTAGAGTCCTCGCCGCCCTGCTGCTGCCAAGCCTGTCACCGCATCTATGAAATCCATGTCTTGGTTTGGCGAATAGCCAGCCGGCATCTTTCCGAGATAGTCCTTTATCAGGGATAGTGTCATTTCATTCGTGCTCTCATCAGTTGCACTCTTGCCGCTCATCTTTTCTGCAGCATCGATGAAGAACTCACTTACAAGTCGTGATACATCAATCTCCTCTTGAAATTTAACACCGAGCAGCATTCGAATCTCAAGCTCGAGTTGACGACGTTCCTCTCGTGTTGCTTCGTCCTTAAGCTCGATTGTAAGATCTTGCGCCTCATCAAATCCAAGCAGCTTAACACCTTGGTAATGATACAACCAGAATGACGCAAAGAAGGACAAGATGTCTTCCATGGGTCGAGGGCCTTCGGCAATTTCCGCTAGAAGTTGACGGTCCCTATTGCTTCGCATGTGGTTGACAAGAGCTTCCCTCAGAAGAATCTCCTTTCCAGCTTCGGACATCTGCCTGGTCTTGAGAATCCATGAACTCGCCATTAGACGACACCTCCCATCTTGCTTCCGCCGATTCTGATTGTAAGTTCACTTCCTCTTTGTTCATACGTTACAACGTAAATCGTGTCAGGAGAATCGGGATTTCTAAGGTATGCTCTTGTTGGCCGTGGAAGTAATCTACTTAATCCTCTTATGACCGAAACCATCAGATACTCAAGAAGCTCGTCACCAATGCTGAGAGAGATTGCTTCGGTGGCCTTTGACCCATCGGATTGGAGTTGCTTCAGCCGTTCAAGGAAGATGGTTTCCATCTTCTCTTGATATTCATTCATCATTGAAACGTTCTGTGTCATAGTCTCGCGCAGCTCGACGTAGAGTGACGTTTCTTGTGGCAGCCCGGGTTTTGGTGGAATTGGGTTTTCTGAGAGATCGGGTGAATACTCAGCATC
The DNA here is from genome assembly GCA_030642465.1 of Candidatus Thorarchaeota archaeon. GTDB lineage: Archaea > Asgardarchaeota > Thorarchaeia > Thorarchaeales > Thorarchaeaceae > WTCK01. Next base: position 978 of record DAOWNS010000045.1, read on the forward strand.
AATATCAGCGATACGCGATTCCATGCTCCGAGGAGGGTTAGGCTTGTCAGGAATAATAACGCCAGTGCTATCAAGAGATGCTTGAGCAAGTCTTCGTTTCTCCCGAATCGATTCATACTGAGCTGTCTCCTCATTGAGTTGGGACTGAGCCTGTTGAAGCAGAGCTTCCCTCTTCTCGTTATGTGCCCTTATCTTGGCGTTCTCCGCCTCTATTACTTGATATTCTTGTTCCCACTTCCGAACCAGAATCTGATACTCTTGTTCTCGCACATTGGCTTCGCTGGCAATTCGCTCAACTATTGACCGTGCAGTTCCTCTGCGTCCAGCCTTGTCATGAATAAACTGCAGGAAATCCATTAGATTGGTAGAGAGGTTATCATCCGTCCCTTGTACGCGAAAATCCTCAACCCAAAGCCGTGCCTCGGCTTTCCACATCGCAGGTTTTTCACTCTGTTTTTCTATTATCGATAACAGCGCTTCCGCAAGGTCAACGCCTTCGTTCTGCACTGTATCAATTGACTCCGAAATCAATGCCTTGCTCAAGAGGTGATCCGCCACGTCGGGCACCACATCTGCTACAAGGGTCTCGAAGTCAGAAAGCAAGTTCTGAAGTGCTATGCCGGTGTCTGAGAGTGTGGAACCGACCTCACTGACTCCAGTTGAGTGGTTGTTCTCAATTTCTAACCTGACAACCTGAGCCACGTCTCCGAAGCTCATCAAGGACCATGCATCCACCTTTTCAAAGGACGCTCGGATATCGCTGACAATCACGCTAAGCAACTCGGCAGGATGCTCTTGCTTTGAACCTTCGAAAGCCTTCTTGCCAATGACCGCATTCAGTTGGCTATACAAATCATCGAAGAACCTGTAGAATTGCATGGTTTCAGTGGGCCCCATCTCCTGACTTGACAGCTCGTCCCGGAAAGATTGCATAGTATCGAATATCGCTCTTCTAGTTGCTTCCACAATCAGGTATTGCTGCAAATTTTCCACGAAGTAATGAGACACTTTCTTGGCATAAGCGACGAAATACCTCATAGTACTCTTCAGCTGCCACGCTCTCAGTTTAGTGTCAATGGGGAACTCACGCTTAACGGATTCCATCATATGATTCACGAGATCCTTCGCGAGTTCAACCTTGAATCCATCAAACCGCGTTTCGTCAGATTCTATCTCTGAGTTGAGCGTGGATTTGTGTTCTGAGAGCGATAGTGTGAGTCCAGAACCAACGTGTTTCTCAATGACCATTTCAAATGAATCAACAGTTTCAGTTAGGAGCGAAGCAAACTCATTTGTCCTTTTCTTGAGAGAATCAAGCTCGCGTATTTCCACCCGCTCACTCCCAAGAAACCGAACTAGGGCAGCAATCGAAGCGCGAACGATATCTACCTCTTCTATGCCGTAGGCGTATGCATTCAATTCGGCTAAAATCGCTCGGCCCGAATTGACAACGCTTGATGAAATCGTTTCAATGGCTGAAGGCGTTAGAATTCTTCGTTTGAAGTGACTAATACGGTCCATCTCACTCAGTTGAGGAGAATCAAATCTAAGGTCGGTGCGTTCCAGTATTGTCATCCCAGGAGGCAGCGTAGAAAAGTCGTCGCGGTACTGCAACTTGATGACAGATTCCTCATCAATGTTTTCCGATTTTAGCTGAACCGAGTCCCACGAACCCTTGAACTGACGGTCCATCATTTCAACAAAGACAACGCTGTTCAGGCGGTCAGCGAACTTGCCAAGTATGGCCATTCCGTCGGTTTCGTAATCCAAGTTACTATTAACAACTGCAGCCTCCACATCAGCAAGCTTCTTTGATAGTTTCTGCATATGATTGTCAATCTTAAACGGGTCTACAATGCCCTCTTCCCAGCTTAGCACGCACACATGAGAACTGACCTCGTTTGATAGTGCACCAGCAATGGAGAGCTGTTCTGGCAGAACTTCAGACCCTTGAGCGCGATCGAGGTTCCATTCCAATGAGAGTAGCTCAAGACCTTCTGTTCTTCTTAGAGCACCCCTAATCGCGAAGATAAGAGATGATATGTTCATTGCAACAGCTTCGGAGTTCTGTTGCATCATGCTGCCAGAGCCTATTGCACTGCCAAGGGGATTCCCACGACTTGTGGAAACTCCAAGTATTGATGCCGAAGCCATTTTGATTGCTTCAATGGTGCTCGGAGCTTGCGCTTTTTTCCTGGATTGTCCGCTCATCAATAGGTCTCCTGAATGATTCTGTGACTCGTCCATTGACAGAAACTATGAACAGAGCCGCCCGACACTATTCTGGTTTCTGATAGCAGACTTTCGTGGGGGTATCTTTTGAATCTAGCTCGATTGTACATTAACGGAAACTAGGCCGGGTGCCAGACTCCGTCGTTGCTTCCGCGAATGAGCCCAGCTTTCTCAAGTGCTTTCAGCGTAACTTGTATTGTTGTGGGCAGCAATGCAGGATTACTCTGCGGAACCGGTATACTCCGAGCTCGTATCATGTCGAATGTCAGCTGATTGATATCTGCATCACCTCTCAAGGAGATGTGTTCCAGCAAGAAGTCCTGGAATTGGATAACTCCATTACTAGCTTCCTCGAACTGTAGTGAAACATCACGTAGGATATGAGATACATCATGAGCTGGCAGAAGAAATTCAATATCCAGTGTCCGAAGATGCTCGATTGCAGCTAGCTTGGCTGAGATACTGCCGGTTAGATCGACATAGAATTTCCTAGGATCATTGGGGAAGTTGTTGACTTCATCGCCGGAGAACAATGCTTTTCTCGTTGCATCATAAAAGACACAGTGTCCAGAGCAATGTCCACCTGTCAAGATGACTGTTAGAGCTGTGCTCCCCACCCGGATTGTGTCCCCATGCTCAATGAAACGATCTGGTTCAATTCCCGGAAAATTGACTCGCAATGGACTCTTATCAAACTTCATTGCCACGCGCCCCGCGAAGTCCATCCTTAATCGCTCTTTGATAAACAACTGAGGTGTTCTTAGTAGCTCAGCGTCGTTCCTATGAATCATCACAGGAGCGCCTGTCGCTTTATGCAAGCGGGCAGCACCTCCAATGTGATCCGGATGTCCATGTGTGCACAGTATGCCCACAACATCCTTCCTCGGACTAAGGCCGAGGTCCTTTATCGCCTTCAGAATGGCCTTTCCGGGGTCTCCAGCTGTTCCGGGGTCTATGACCAATACTTCATCATCATCTACCACAAGGTAGCTAGCGATGAAACCAAACTCATCGGCAAACTTGCCTTTGACAACATAAATACCAGATACAATTTCTTTCGCATTCATCGTCCATCTAAGAGAACCTCATCTAATCCTTATGATAATATCGACGACAAGAGCCTTATCAGCAGAACTCAAACCACTGCTCCAACGCATGAAGCAAGAGATTTCATCTGGGAGGTAGAAGAATGAAAGGCGTGTATGCACTCGTAATCCAGATCGAACAAAACCTTACGTCTACAATAGGTGCACTGGGGGAGATTGGGTTTCAGAAGGGAATCTGGATTTATGTTGGGTCTGCAATGGGAGCGGGATCAACCAACTTGGAAAATCGAATCAGACGGCACTTCAGGGATGAGAAGACCGTGCACTGGCACATCGACTATCTTCTGAAGACAAACGCGATTCCGCTTCGTGCAGTTTGGGCTGAGTCCGACCAGGCAGTTGAATGTGATTTGGCTGAAGAGATGAAGAAGTCCCCATTATTTGTGGCGGGACCAAGGGGCTTTGGTGCTTCAGATTGCACTAGGAGCTGTGGAACACATCTATTCCGATTTGCAGGGTCTGACAATCTCGAGAGAAACATTCAAGAAATTCTCTCTGATTTGGGTCTGAGCCCCGTCATAACAGAGAAGGACAATACCTTTAGAGAATAACTATTAAGCGCATGTAGATTGAGTTGGCTGGACAATACTGGAGGAACACTCTGTGACTGACTGGAAGAGCATATTCCAAGAATTAAAAGGAACCGGGGCGACTTTTACTGTATACCTACGATACATGCAAAAAGACACTCTGGCGAAGATTCCGAACGTAAGAGTCAGGGATGTTCACGATGACCATATCAATCTAGAGAACCCAAGCGGATTCGGAATCTTGGGTTATGAAGACATACTTTACTTATCGATTCCCCGACAATAGTGCCTTCGTCGCTCTAGGACTCATCTATTGACTGCATCATGCCTTCAATGACTTGATGCATATTTCTTTGTCCATCCCAAGGACAATGATTGTATTTTCTTCTCGGTAGGCAACCCAGTATCCAAATCCCAACCTCTAAGTCGATAGTAGTCGTCCAACATCGGCTCCAGATCTACGGTCTGTCCCTTACCTGGCCCCTCGGGCATTGGTTCGTGGGTGAACCGCTTTGGAAGCTTGTCATCAGCTCTGGTGATTCCCTCACGTGCATTGAAGAGTCGCTTGAGGGTTACCTGCCTTTCCGCGATCTTCGTAAGGTTCTTGACATCGCCGAAAGATTTCTCACCCGTAGCTAGAGGTAACATGTCCGCGAAATCTTGCATCCAGAAGATGGGTGGCCATGACACAGAATACCAACAGACAATGAGAGTATCTCGGATGCAGTACGCGTTCTCGCTTTCAACGACCGCTACGGCTTTGTGCTTCTCAGTATACGGATCGATTATCTCGGGTAGCTTGTCAGCGCCCCATCTCTCTCTAGCCACTTGTTCGTAGCCAAGCTGGTCAACGACTACTAGGCTTCGGAGATGATCCGCCCCTCGAGCCCCTGTTGCATGCCCTAGGGCAATGCTGCGATGTGTACGCCCATCCTGTCCGGAAACCTCAAGACCCTTGACATGGATTGCATACTTTTCAGTCCCTCGCCCCAACCGCTCTGCGGCAGCCCGACTTCCCTCAGCTAGGATATCGCCAAAACCTTCTCGCTTGCCCATCATCTCCAGCAGTTGAATTACGGTCTGGCTGTCACCCCATTCCAGTTGAAGTCCACCAGTATCTTCTGTGGTGATTAAACCGTTTTCGAATGCTTCGAAAGCAAACCCAATTGTCGCTCCAGCAGAGATAGTATCCATTCCATATTGGTTGCAAATCTCATTCGCTTTCAGGGTCGTGGGATAATCTGCAATGCCAAGGCCGCTGCCAAAAGCCATCAACCCTTCATACTCAGGCCCTTCCGCAAGTGTACCCGCAAATGGACCTTCGCGGACATAGTTCATCTTCTTGCAGGCAAGACTGCAACCGAAGCAGGCCCTATCAGAAACTGTGTACCTTGGGCGAATGTAATCCCCGCTCAGTTTCTCCCAGCCCGGAAATACTCCAGTGCGATGGTTGTAGGTTGGAAGCTCGCCAATCTCCTGTTTCACAGCAGTGAGAATCCAAGTCCCCCATTTGCCCATCTCCTGAGCTTGTGGATTCGTTCGAACCCTCATGTGCGCTGCTTTTGCAAGCTCAGTGAACGCTTCATGGTCGCTTACTTCAACGGCTCCACGACCTCTTATTGCGATAGCTTTCACGTTTTTCGCACCGAGGACAGCCCCCATGCCGGTCCGTCCAGCAGCTCGAGCGTTGTTTATGATGAGAGCTGAGAACCGGACTTTTCTTTCACCAGCTGGACCCACGGCAGCTATCTGAATGTCAGGGTCAGCGTGTTCCCGCTTGATGGCAGCTGTAACCTCATCAGTCTTCATTCCCCAGAACTTGCCTGCATCAAGAATCTGCAAGTTTGAATCCTCAATTAGAATGTAGACAGGTTTGTCAGACTGGCCTTCAATAACCAACATGTCGTATCCGGCATACTTCAGTTCAGGTCCAATGAAGCCACCCACGTGGCTTTCACCCCATATTCCCGTTTGGGCAGCCTTTGACACAAACACAGTGCGCCCACTCATTGGCCAAAGCGTTCCTGTTATCGGACCGGTGCTCATGATTAGCTTGTTGTGACTACTGAGTGGGTCGCATCCGGCGGGTACTTCTTCGTAAAGCAATTTCGCTGCGAAACCATCGCCACCTATGTAATCCCTTATCCACTCCTGGGGCAACTTGTCAACCTTGAAATCCCCTTCATCAAGCTGGACTCTGAGAATACGTCCCGTGTAGCCACCAGTCGCCAACCTAGGATCCTCCCTTAGACGACTGTGTTTCTGCGCTGTGTTCTATCTCTCTTAGATAGCTAGCAATCTTGCTATGACGTTCGAATGTTGTGCCACTAGATATGGGCCCATATTGAATTGCGCCGGTTGGACAAACCTTGGCACACTCAGGGTCCCCCCCGCAATGGTCACACTTGATGATGCGCATTTCCCTTGTATCCAACCGAATAACTCCATTGACACAAGCACCAACACAGGATTTGCAAAGAATGCACTTGTCATGATCGAGGAACACCATCTTAGATATCGGATCTCGCCTCATGGCATAGACAGGACACACCTCAACACACGGCGCCTCCTCACAAGGCCCGCAAACATTGGGTATGTCAATACCCAGGTCATCGTATCGAATTACCTTAAGCCGTGCTAAGCTTGGCTGAAAGAGGCCTTCATGTTTTGCAGAACAAGCTAATTCACAGATTCTGCATCCAGTACATTTCGTGTAATCAACTGTCAACTGTGATGGCAGCCACACCACCTCGGGGAGCGCACTTGCATGTGGTTGTACGCTAAAAGCTTTGGTAATCAGCAAATGCTAGCTGAACAATTTATTAGGTTATCAAGTTGCTAGAAATCCAAGGTATTAGCTATGAGCGCTCCCGAGAAGAAAACCAAAAAGAAGGACAACTACCTAGAAATCGAGTTTCAGCTTGGAGACCTGTGGTTCGCAGCGAGAGGAAAGACTCTCAATGTGGAACGGAATTTCAGGATGCTCATTGATTTGGTTGAGGATGGCAAGCTCAACTTGAGCATGACAGAACAACTTGAGGAAACAATCGAGGAACTTGGCGAGCCTATAGAGAAAGAGGCGGAACTGGACCCTGCGCCCTCATGGGAATAGTTAAGCTTGAGATTGGTGCCCTAGGTACTATCTACAGAAGGCTGAAAGCCAAAACGGAAAAGGAAATGCACGTACAAAGGGTAGTGCATCAGAGAATTCCTTAAGAGATACTATTATTGAACACGAGCTGATCCTGATGAGTCACGGCGACGGAATGCGACACGACGACGAGGACCCCTATTACCTTGAGCCTAGCGAGGTGCTCTCACAGTACAGCGTGGAATGGATTGCTCTCAGACAATCGTACGGGGAAGTGAAAGCACAGCTCAGCGTTATGCAGAGTCGACTCACGGAGCTAGACATCAAACTGCAAAAGGGCGAGATAGACGATGCCGCTCATGTAGAACAGTATCGAGAGCTTTGGCTCGCTTCAACGCAGATTGTTCAGGTGAAAAGAGAGGTTGAAGGACGTCTTTATGAAATCCAGCGAGATATCAAAGCCGCCAACAGAAAACTGAAGGAACTGGAAGCTGATAGATTTAGGCGCGAACGCATCGAGCAAGAAAAGAGCAATGCAATGATTGAATGGATGGGACTCAAGCCAGGTTTTGATCTAATAGCGGAAAGGCGGAAGGAAATCGCTTTGGAGATGAACAAAATCGAAGTGCAGAGAAGAAACAACGAAATCGCTGACGAAGATTATAGGCGCCTGAGGGTCGATCAGATACGTCAGCTTGCCCAACTAAGGACCGTGGAAACTGATGTTAAGGGCAGGCTCAGTGAGCTTCTGGAGATAATCAGGAAGTAGTCGTCACATAGAACTCAATCCATGAACCGGAGAGGATTGAGTGATTCTTTCGCGTTCACATCGAGCAGCATGACAACAACGAAATGATGGTGTAGATGAGCCTTTGGCAGTATTCCGTTCTTGATTGCATTGAAGTATTAGAAGACAGACGCTAGACCAGACAGGCTATACCTCACAAGGAGAGCTGCCAGACGCAATAGGACCCAGGCTCATGTTATAGAAACCGACACTAAGAGAGATCTAAGCGGACTGCAAAAAATCATCACCATGTGGAAACCGAGAGAAAAAGTAAGAGGGGCTTTCCTTCAAGGAAAGCCCTAAAAACAACTAAGGATAGAGTCCACGCAGCTCCATTACGGAAACAATCCTGCCGACCGCAAGTATATACGCTGCAGTTCTCATGTGCACAGTTTCCTTCTTGGCTATGTCATGGACCTCATGAAAAGCCTTGACCATCCTGTACTCGAGCTTCTCATTGACTTCTTCTTCGGTCCAGTATTCGCGTCTGATGTTCTGTAGCCACTCGAAGTATGAAACCGTAACACCACCGGCATTGGCAAGGATGTCAGGAACAAGGAATATCCCTTTCTTGAAGATGACTTCGTCCGCCTCTGGAGTGGTAGGGCCATTTGCACCCTCAGAAATGATTCTAGCCTTAACCTGATCAACGTTTTCGGAGGTGATTTCATTTTCCAAAGCGGATGGAAACAGGAAATCAACATCTAGACCGATGATATCCTTTCCAGCTATGTTTCTTGCTCCAGGGTATCCCTTGACACTCCCAGTTTTTGATTTGTGCTTACGCACTTTGCGTGCATCAAGTCCATTAGGATCATAGATCCCGCCCTTTGAGTCACTGCAGGCTACGACCTTTGCACCAAGTTCCTCAATCAGCCAAGCTGCGTTGTATCCAACGTTTCCGTACCCCGTAATCGCGACTGTTGCATCCTTCAACTTGATTCCGACTATTTTCGCAGCTTCTCTTGCACATATGACCACACCTCTTGACGTGGCTTCGTTTCGTCCGAGAGAACCTCCCAAAGCAATTGGTTTTCCGGTAACGACTCCTGGAGTAGCACGTCCAGCTTTCATGCTATATGTATCCATAATCCAAGCCATCGTCTGGGGATTCGTGTTGACATCAGGAGCAGGAATGTCCTTGAAGGGTCCGATTATCCCACTTATTTCCCATGTGAATCTCCGCGTCATTCGTTCGAGTTCTGGTTGACTCATTTCTTTGGGATTACAAATTATGCCGCCTTTTCCGCCCCCGTAGGGGATGTCGACAACCGCAGTCTTGATGGACATCCAAGTAGCAAGCGCTTTCACCTCATC
>DAOWNS010000026.1 GCA_030642465.1 Candidatus Thorarchaeota archaeon
CACTGTCCTAAATGGTGAGTTCCACAACGGCTCAATGGGCGTCTGTATCGCTTTCTCAGACCATTGCGAAGTAGTTGATTGTGAGGTCCATGGTCATCTTTACGGGGGAATCAAGGTGTTCTACTCCGAAGACTGCGTCTTGGAGCGCAACATCATTTACAACAACTCACGTTTCTGGAGGGAAAATGGCGGGATTGATCTTGGGTTCGTGACTAACTGCAAGATAACAGGAAACAGAATCTACTGGAACCAGCAATCCGGCATCAGCGATCACCCCGGAATGACCGCAGTCAATTGCACAATCGTAAACAATGCTATCTACAACAATTCAGGCCATGGAATTAGCATCATGGGGCATGACAACACCATCCACGGAAATGCCATTGGTTGGAATGAAGAAGGCAACGCCATTGATTCCGGTTCAGACAATACCTGGGACAATGGGATAGACACAGGCAACTGGTGGAGTGACTACAATGGAACCGGGGAGTACGCGATTGACGGTGATGCTCATAGTGTAGACAGGTATCCCAACGTCCTACCAAACGGAACGCCCAGTTTCCCACTCGACCCTATTGGCGGTTTCAGTGTGGAGTTCCTTATCCTTGCAGGTGGGGGCGTTGTCATTGCTGCGATTGTGCTATTCGTAATCTTCAAGAAGCGACGGACACCATAAGACACCACGTCGAACCACGGCCAACGTAAGGAGGACTCCCATGTGATAAGCAGGCGCAAAGCAGTATTATGTAGTCTGATTTTCGTCCTAACCATGACAGGTCTACAGTGGAGTCAAGGTCATCAAGTCATGGCGTCCGCCAGCTTAGCACAGACATCCGCTCCGGTTCTAAAGGCCTATGAAGCGCACTTCCCAATCGTAATCGACAGTAATGATGGCTTCACCGCCTGGGAGTTCCTTGGCAGTGGTACCGAGGCGGACCCATACATCATTGAGGGTTTGAATATCACAGCTGAGGGTTATTGCATTTCAATATTCGCAACTTCAGTGTTCTTTGTTATCAGGGATTGCTACTTCAAATCAGTGCAGCATTCGGCGGCCATTCGGCTCAACCAAGTTGCGTTTGGTCATGTAGAGAGGTGTAAAATGGTTCAGTCAGGCGAGGGGCTATGGCTCGTCCAGTCGAGCGACTGCACCGTTGACAATATCACTGTCTACGGCTGCAGTAGAGGTGTTAACATTGACTGGTCGCATGACATCTCGATATCCAACAGCAAGATCTTCAGCAACAACTATGGAATCGACGTTGAATGGTCTGATAATTGCTCTATTGTTGATAACAAGATCTATCGCAATGTATTGAGGGGGGTTTCTCTGGATGCGAACACATCCAGCTGCTCAATCTATGCGAATAGCATAGGTTGGAACGGGGAGCTGTACCCGGGCATTCAAGAGAGTAACGCTGAAGATTACGGTCAAGATAACCTATGGGATGATAACCTAAGCACAGGGAACTACTGGACCGATTATGACAACGATGGACCATACGAGATTGAGCTTGGGTCAGCATTCTCCGTTGACAGACACCCGCAGATTCTGAACGACACAAGTGCGCCAACAATCAACAGCCCATCAGACGTGATTCTTGAGCAGGGCTCATCAGGCGCGTACGTGATCTGGGCTCCAAGAGATGAGTTCCCATATGAGTATGCCCTCCACAAAGATGGTATCCTTTTCATGGAGCTAACCTGGGATGGCGAGGATATCGAGATTCACATAACAGGCGCACAGCCGGGTTGGCACAACTTCACCCTCTTTGTCTATGATGCTTTTGAAAACGTTGTCAATGACACAATAAATGCAAGCATAATAGCGGATGTCTTTGGAGGAGCAGGAACCGAACTTGTGGCTGCCGCATCGTTGGTCAGTGTCGTGGCGGTCGTTGTTGTGCTCCTTGCTGTGAAGAAGATGCGCTGACAGTTAGCCTATGAAACGTAATATCCAATCGCGTTTATCAAAGGCCAACAGATTGGCCCTGAAACGAACTAAAGCACCATAGGCTGGTACGCACAAGACTGATAGGGCGTGTCAATATGAGGCAGGTGTGGTCTAGACGCTAGAGTTGAATTGCAGCGAGCGAAGTAAGCAAACTACTTTAATTCTTTCTTCTTTCTTTATCGCGAGTCATTGTTATGAATGAGATTTTAGATGGTACATATCTGCCTTTCACGGAGCAGAAGTTGTTGAACCATTTCATCAAGGTAAAGTCTCGAGGTGTATGCATTAAGAATGAAAAACCTCTGAGCTACTACAAGAAAAGCATCCGAAGGTATCGTCGGTATCTTGCTGACAAACCGGATAGGAAGGGAAAGCCTCTATCAAAGACGAAGAAGCCATGCCAGATAGAGAAGGATGAACGGTTCTGGGTTGCCTCCTGCATGATGACAATGTTCTATGACGAAAAACGACGAATGCAGATGTGGCAGCAACTCTTCACTAAGGCCTTTGGTGAAGATCCTCCTGTGGCTGGTCTGGATTCTTGGTCAGAGTGTTTGGATGGAAAACTCGAGCTATTCTTTGAGTGTACCCTGCCCTCACCGCCCTCCTACAAGACTTGGCTTAGTCAAAACTTGCATGAGCGGCAAATCATACCCTACGTGTTACACAGTGCACATGAAAAGCTCCGTCTGGAAGGACCCACCCACATGGACGCCCTACTCATGAATCCCAGCAACGGGTTCGCGGTGATAGTAGAAGCGAAGGTTCTGTCCGATATCAGCTATGATGTCACCTATGACGCCACCCGAAACCAGATTGCTAGAATCATCGATGTCATGTTGGAGGACAATAAGGATCGCTGTGAACCGTTTTGCAGGAGAAATCCAGAGAGGACACTGTTCCTCCTGTTGACGCCTGAAATGTTTAAGATCGATCCCGTCCGCAGGTTATACGGATACAAGTTCAATGATTACAAGAAGAATCCAAAATCCCTAGAAGTCGAACTGCCTCACAGGAAGAATCTGAACTGGCATAGGATAAGCCAGAGGTTGGGATGGCTAACATGGGAGGACTTCCACAGAACAAACAGAGATTGCTGTCCCTGGCTATCCAATCAGGTTCCTTTGTGAACACAATCCTACTAGGTAACGCGATCGCTGGAAGTAAGAGGCTCCGAGTGCAAAGACACCCATCTCAGTAGACCCTTGAGTTGATTTCTCAGGATACTGCGACTTCGGTTCCACGCATAAGTATGAGTACGTGAAGCCAAAGAAATATCTGGATTTGCGTGCTAGTATACCTGTAGCTCGGCTGGAGGTTCTCGCGTGGTTGGAGGAAAGCACTTGAGTTTCGAAAGAATTGCCACCATCTATGCGCTAGCTATCTGTGTACTGCTATCCGTGACATCTGTTTCTGCACCCCTATTGCTGTCAGCTCCAGAGGGACGCAACATGAGTCCTGCGGGATACGAGTTCTTTGAACTCATTGAGGGACCCCTATTGGATTCTTCTAATGATATTGTGGAGATGGGAAGCGCAGATGAATTCGGTTACTCGTATAATGCGGATTACGGGCATCTGAACCTGACATGGGACCACAATCCAGGAACTGAGATTCACACTCGAAGTTCCGGTAATCCAGGCATGCCGAACTGTATGGAGTTCGTCTACTTCGAGCAGACAGTTGAATGGGAGTACAACATCATGCCATTTGATGTCAGTATCACCGTTGACTACGGTATCGTCATGACTGGGGACTTCTACGCAAGCGAGCCCATGTTTCGTGTCTATGTTTGGCTTATCGACTCGTCGGGTGACTGGACAATGATTCACATGTCAGTCCCACCCTACGTGAATGGTCACACCGGTTCTCATGTCATTTCGCTTCGTGGTTTTGACATCTATAACGCGTGGGGTGGAATGATTGAAGACTATGCGGGAAACCAGAAGGACCCAAGCGATGAGTTGATCTTTGCGATAGGACTTGCTCCTACTAATAACTTCGTACAATACTTCGGCGGCACTCCGTGGCTGACTTACGATGGATCCGTGATCTTGATGGTCACCCACTTCGACGCCTGGGTGTTCCTCAAAGACACCTTACCTGAAGAAATGATTCAGCCATTAGAGAACAAGACATGGGGGAGCACAGATCGAGACGAACAGGTCTTGGGCCTAGATGTCACCCCTGATGGAGCAATCTATACTGTAGGTTTTGATATGCCTGCAGATGACCCGTACACGAGTGAGGAAACCAATCTTCTCTTGGTGAAGTGGGATTCTCAGGCAAATGTTTCTTGGGCGCGATCAGTAGATAATGACTCAGAAAAGACAGTCGGCTATGCTGTAGCAGCACACGACAACTACGTGTTCACTGTGGGAGGTTTATTCGGAAATACTACGTTTCCGACGCCGGAAGTAGACATGCTTCTAATCAAATGGCATTCAAATGGAACAAAGCTTCTCGAACGCATATACAACTTCGCGGATACTGATTTGGCTATAGGCGCAGACACCGGACCGGATGGGTTCCTGTATGTGGTGTATGTAGTTCAACAACAAAGCCCTACGTATATCATGGAAACGCGCCTTGGCAAGTTCGATTCCAACCTAGATATGATCCGGAGTGTTCTAATCCCTCACCAATCAAATATACTCGGAGGGCTAATTGGAGTCGCGAATGATGGTCAGGTCTACACAGCTACCGGCAACTCGATAACAAAATGGGATGCCGGCCTCAACAGAATCTGGTTCAAGAAAGGTACATTCGTGTGCATGAGCGTTGCTCCAAATGGGTACGTCTATGCAGTACATGCGCGGTCGATGACCCCGTATCCTCCTTACGATCTATGGGAACCACGCCTTGTTGTTTGGCAAACTGAGAGGGAACCAATCACCAATGTGTCTCTTTCATATTCATACGGTGATTCTTGGCTCGAAGACATTATTCCAAGGGCTTTGACGACTACTGCTGACGGCAATGCATACTTACAGTTCTATGCGCCCTCCAATAGGGGAATCACACATTACCTCGCCAAGTATGATATCTACGGCAACCAGATATTGGATAGAACCTTGTCAGACAACACCTATCCAACTTACTACAGGTTCTACCCTGGCCTTATGGATTGTGACTCAAGCGATCGCATCTACATGGCGAGTACCTCCGACGCGATGGATATCCGTCTGCTCGTGTATCTGGACCCAAGCTACTCAGGATGGGGGTTCTTCAACATTCCACTGGGTGATGTGACCAGCATTGCTCTCTTTGGGGCAGCAGTCATCATGATAGTGTTCGTGGTTGTCGACTTCACAAGAAGAAGGCGAGCCATGTAAGAGAGCCACCTTTGAATAATCTAGAGTTTCAAGTTATTATGGGATTGGGAGTAGTGGGTGTAGTCTGTCTGCTTTGTCTTCTTGCTGGCTATAGTTGGGATTGGGATGTCAAGCAGACTGGCTTGATTGTGATAGGCGTAATCGTTATTGGCCTATTAATGTTAGTTCCCATTAGTAGGGGATGACGTAAGTTACGGTACAATTTCCAAAGCGTACGTAATGAACGTCCGGAGCGGCTAGGTATATGATGGAGATGCAGCGTAGCTCATTGGTTTCCGGTTCTCCTTCTCAGACCCCGATGCTCACAACGTATGTCCTAGCCGCTCCTGAAGATTTTGTTCTTGAAATGGGAATATTCTCAGAGATGACGTGCCGTACGACTTCTAGAACAAACTGTTCAAAAATTAGATTGATATTCAAGCATACGAATTAGACACAGCCGTAGAAGAGAATCATTCTACATGTGTATTGAGGAGCACAGGCGGAGGTTTATGCAATATGTGCAATATCTTTGAGGGAAGTAGATTGAGTTGACAAGAGAGAGCAGAACCATACTTGTTACGACTGTGATTGTGCTCCTGTGCTCAGCATTTATTCCAATGCATGCATGGGCTGATCCATCTACTGAAGACACACTTGTACCAGCTGATGTTTCAGTTAGCGGGAGTATCACTGATAACTTTGTTAATATCACATATCAGATGGTTTTCGATAATACTGGGTCTTCGATTGCCCAAGAAGTTGACTGGTTCTTTGGCCTGCAAGACAGTATCAGGTTAAGCAATCTTTCTGTCACCCTTGGAAACAGAACATACTGGGGTCGTGTCCTACCCGAGGTCGAAGCAGTTGAAGTGTATAATGAGAGTGTTGCCTTAAACAAGAGCGCAGTCTTGGTTCAAAGATATGCAGATGGGTACTCTGTTCGAATGAATGTTGAAAATGGAACCGAAGCAATTCTATCAGTCATTATCGAGGGATTACTCACGAGGAGCGTAGGGCTCTATTGTCTTGATCTACCCCTTGGTCGGACAGGCATCATTGATGTAGCATTCACTCTTGATATTGAAATCATATCCAATTTTGCGCCTGTAGCAGGATACTCAATTAATGGACTTCCAAGTTTCATTGCAACCGATCTACCTAACGGAATCCGGCTAGAGCATATCTCATCTTCCTTGACAATTGCTGAAGGCTTGGAGATCACTTATGCGCTAGATCGACAGACAGGTGGTGCGCAGCTTCTGACCCATACCAATGGATCCGATCAGTTCTTTGTGTACATGCTTGCACCAGAGGTGACCGAAGTTGTTGAAACCGCACATAAGCAGTACGTATTTGTGCTTGATAAGTCAGGGTCAATGAGAGGATTGAAGATTGAACAAGCAAAGACTGCTTTCAATTCGATGATTGGTACGTTACTTTCTCAAGATCTCTTCAATGTTGTCGCATTTGATGATGAGATTTCGATCCTATGGGATGAGCCGCACTCGGCCTCCGCAAGCAACATAGATGAGGCGCAAGACTGGGTTCAATCGATATCAGCTGGAGGATCTACGAATTTCCATGGAGCGTCAATAACGGGACTTGCGACGTTTAATCCTGGCGATAATGTCAAGGCAATGTTGATTCTTTCAGATGGACTACCAACGGCTGGAACGATTCAGGACACTCCAGGCATTTTATCAGCAATAAGTGAAGCCAATATCCTGGATGTTTCAATCTCAACAGTAGCATTTGGTTCAGATTCGGATGAAAACCTTATGGCTAACACTGCCGCACAGAACGATGGCTACTTTATCTTCATTGAACCATCAGAAGATGCAAGCACAGAACTGCTGGACTTCTATGGAGTGTTTTCAACCCCAATTGCGGATGATTATAGTATTGTCTTTGATGGAGCAATTGAGGTAATCTCTTTGTCACCGCTCGATGAGTCACCATTCTTCAATGGTACGGAGGTCATCGTCGCAGGACGATATGTTGAGGGAATGACTGTCACAACATCCATTGATTATGTGACTGGAACTGAAACCTACGTAGACACAGTCGGAGCTGCTATGCAGGATAAACCCCATGTCGAACATATATGGGCTCAACAAAGAGTTTCATACCTATTGCGTCAAGCCTCTTTGCATGGGGAGAATGATACACTCAGAAATGAAATTGTACAATTGGGGATGTATTATGGAATAGCAATAGCAGGATACACTGCGATGGTTTTGACGGCATATGATGCATCATCATCAACGGGAGAAGACTTACGTCGTGGCGGCTATGTTTATGCACCTACTACAACAGGTGTACCGCCAGCACAATCACCAGCTGATTTTGCGATGGGCATCACGATGCTGGTTCCGATCTTGCTCATTGGTATTGGACTTGTTGTGATTGTTCTTCGTATCTCGAAATTCGGGAGGAGTTAGTACCCACACATATGGAGTCAGAGCGAAAGCCCCAGCAAGAGTTCCGCAAAAATGTTGTGCACCTGCTGCAAAGCTCAGAAGACTACGCCACAATACATAAGTGCATTTTCGCTGGTGCCTGCGCCATCACCTAGGTGAGTATACAATGGCGCTTGACTTCGCAAAAGGCATTACAGAATTCCGTTGGCACGGGCGCGGCGGTCAGGGAGTGATCACCAGCAACCAGATGCTAGGAAAAGCTGCCCTTGCGGAGGGTAACTACATACAGGCGTTCCCAGAGTTCGGTCCTGAACGCACGGGAGCACCTGTTAGAGCATTCCTGAGGATAAGCAAGACACCGATTCAGGTGTACGCTCAGGTCTACAAGCCAGACGTCGTGGTCTGCATTGACCCAACTCTGCTTGATGTAGTGAACCCTACCGAAGGGCTGAAAGAAGATGGTATTCTTGTTCTCAATACAGACAAGAGTCCTGAAGAGATGCGTAAGAAGTTTAACTTCAAGGGCGGAAAGGTCGTTACGGTCAATGCTAGTACCATTGCCATGGATATCATGGGACGTCCTTTCTACAACATGCCAACCATGGCCGCGGCAGTGATGGCTACAGGGACTGTTAAGGTCGAAACCGTCATCAATGAGGTTCTTGAACGATATCCCGGAAAGGTTGGTCAATTGAACAAGGCTGCAATGGAGAGAGCTATAGAGGAGGCTCAGATAGGATGAGCGAGAAATACAACGAAATACCAATAGCGGGCAATATCATCGAGCCAGGTAACGCAATGAAGTACAAGACCGGTGGTTGGCGTGCACAACGTCAATCCATACGAACGAAACCTGTCTTTGGGTCAAGAATGGAACCTGCGGCCTCTGCTGGATATACTGCCCGGACAACGCGGTCAAACTCACCGAGAAGGATGGGAAGTACATCTACGAGTTCGATTTGGAATATTGTAAGGGCTGCGGGATATGTGCAAACCAATGTCCAACTGACAGCATAAAGATGGAGAATGAATAGGATGACAGCAGTCAAGAGAGTACCCAAGGACCAAATAACAATCGAAGGTCTCACTGGTGACGCTGCCATCGCTCACGCGTTGAAGCAGTGTGACCTTGACGTTCTGGCGGCGTACCCTATAACTCCGCAAACCATTATTGTGGAAGATTATCAGAAGTTCGCTGCAAACGGGGAAGTACACTGCAGGGTCATCCCAGTGGAGTCCGAGCACAGCGCAATGAGCGCCTGTATTGGAGCCTCAGCCGTTGGAGCTAGAGTAGCTACTGCATCGGCATCCGCGGGACTCGCACTAATGTGGGAAATCCTGTACTGTGCAGCTTCAATGAGAATGCCCATTGTCTTTGCGGTAGCAAACAGGGCACTGTCTGCGCCTATCAATATCCACAACGATTGGTCAGACAGCTACGGCGCGCGCGACAGCGGCTTTATTCAGATCTACACACAAAGCTGCCAAGAAGCCTATGACACGACTATCATGGCGTTCAAGATTGCAGAGGACCATAAGGTACTCCTGCCAATCATGGTGTGCATCGACGGTTTCATTCTGAGCCATAACGTTGAGCGTGTCGAGATGCTTCCAACGGAAGCAGTGGAAAACTTCCTGGGAGTCCGCGAACCATTCATCAAGCTGGACCCGGACAACCCAATCACAATGGGACCACTAGCTCTAACAGACTACTACTTTGAGTTCAAGGAGCAACAAGACAAGGCTATGGACGCAGTTCCAGATGTGTTTGCGCAAGTCGAGGCTGAATTCGAGAAGATGACCGGTCGCAAGTATGGAATGTTTGAGGAGTACAAGACTGATGATGCTGAGATTATCATCTTCACACACAGCACACCCGGCGGTACTGCGAAGGCTACTGTGGATGTTCTGCGTGAGAAAGGCGAGAAAGTTGGCGTCCTTAGACTAAGAATGTTCAGACCATTCCCGACGAAGGAGATCACTGAAGCAGTCAAGAACGCCAAGGCAGTGATTGTGTTTGAGAAGTGCCGCTCATTTGGAGCACCATCAAATCCACTGGCTCTGGAGCTCAGAACGGCGCTCTATGACCTCGAGAAGAGGCCGATGGTCGTTGACTTTGTGATAGGTCTTGGTGGTCGAGATTGTCCACCAACAACGATAGTTGAGGGATATGAGAAAACGAAGGAGTATCTCAAGAAAGGAAGAGCTCCGCTCTATGAAACACTGGGGGTGCGCAAGTAATGACGGAACCAGCAGCACTCAAACTCAAAGATATGCTCAAGAAGAAAAGGATTCTTTCCTCCGGTCACAGGATGTGTGCAGGATGCGCAGCACCAACAATAGTTAAACTGATGGGAATGGCCCTGAGAGGCCCCACCATCGTCTGCGAGGTTACAGGATGCCTTGAGGTTGCTACAACCATCTACCCATATACTGCGTGGGAACTCCCGTGGATTCATGTGGCTTTCGAAAACGCAGCGGCTGTTGCCTCTGGTGCCATAGAAGCCATTGAAGTAATGAGAGAGAAGGGAAGATGGAGCAAAGAACATGTCGATGTAATCGCCATCGGCGGTGACGGCGGAACCTTCGATATCGGATTCGGAGCAATCAGTGGGATGCTAGAGAGAGGCCATGACATCGTATACATGTGCTACGATAACGGCGCCTACCAGAACACTGGCATCCAGAGGTCCGGAGGAACGTTCCCCGGCCAAGAAACGACTACGTCGTGGGCTGGAAAGGTTTCACCAGGGAAAGAGCAGCGTAAGAAGCCCCTTGCCGAGATTGTCGCGGCCCACAGGACTCCATATGTCGCAACAGTCGATCCGTACCATCATCGGGACTTCATAACGAAGTTTCGCAAAGCTCTCGAGGTTGAGGGTCCTGCTTTCATCCACGCATTCTCACCCTGTCCCAGAGGCTGGAGGTCTCAGACAGGCAAGAGCATGGAGATTGCGAAGCTTGCGGTAGAGGTCGGACTACACCCGCTGTACGAGATCTTCAATGGAACCGAGTACAAGATGTCCGGGCCAAGCAGGCGCTTGAAGGAACTCAGACCGCTTGACGACTACTGGAAAACCCAAGGCCAGTTCA
This sequence comes from Candidatus Thorarchaeota archaeon, assembly GCA_030642465.1. Lineage (GTDB taxonomy): Archaea > Asgardarchaeota > Thorarchaeia > Thorarchaeales > Thorarchaeaceae > WTCK01. The sequence continues at coordinate 10,785 of DAOWNS010000026.1, forward strand.
AGCATCTCTTCAAACCGGAGTGGGCAGATTTCAAGAAGGGCTCCAAGAACAGGTCGATGCTGACTGGGAGCTTCTGAAGAAGAAGTGCGGCATCGAGTGAACAAGGTAGTACTGGAGCACACACGTGCTCCTGTGCTATTCATTTGTATTGGACAGTTACGGACTGCCCAAAGAGAGGACTTATTCGAAGCCATTCCCCAACCCGCTATATGATGGGTTCGCGGGTTTTTGAGAGAGAGCGCCCTTTGATAATGGCGCATAAAGGTGACTCCGCTGCTGTACCGGAGAACACGATGCTGTCGATGAGAGGCGCAATCGAGATTGGAGTGGACTTGCTCGAAACAGACCTTCGTCTTACCAAGGACAAAGAATTCGTGCTGTTTCATGATGATGATCTGGTCCGAACCACAGGTCAGGAAGGACGAATCTGTGATTACTCGTTGGTGGATCTTCTGAATATCGATGCGGGCTATACCTTCACACATGATGGGGGAAACACATTCCCCTTCAGAGGGAAGGGGCTCAAACTGCTCACCCTAAGGGATGCATTTGCAGAGTTTCCTGACATGCGATTCAACCTCGACATCAAGGATAAGGACCCAGAAGCGCCCCTCTTGCTTGCAAAAGAGATTCGAAGCTATGGCAGAGAAGAATCAGTGATTGTGGCATCGTTTAATGATTCCCAACTTGAACTATTCCGAAAAGCATTACCAACAGTTGCCACAAGCGCACACCCAGGAGAGGTGAAACGGTTTGTCACCGGGCTCAAGCTACACGTGTTGCGCTTGCTAGTCAGAACTCCCACGTACAGGGCATTTCAGGTTCCCATCAAGTATGGAAAGAATACTGTTGTCAACACCAGATTCGTGCAGGCGGCACACGATAGAAACATCGCCGTTCACGTATGGACAATCAACGATGCGCCTACAATGAAGTGGCTCGTGAATCTTGACGTAGATGGCATATTCACGGATGAGCCAGAATTACTCAGGAGTGTGCTGCAAGAAAGCGGGTTCCTTTGAAGGAGTTGCGCATCTAAACGAATGCATGCATCGTACCGGTTTCGACGTGCTTTCAAAAACGGTAGGTTAGCCGAATAACGTTAATATGCGGCGACTAGAAACGAAGAGTGCAAGTCTTGGTTGCCCTTTGGGAGATGCCGGACTTGACAAATGCTGGTGAAAGGAAAAATGACTTGCCCAGAATATAATGCAAAAGATAACACGTGCGGTGTGGATGGATTCAAGTTCTATAAAGGAATGCAGAAACCTTGTGAGTCCCCTGGAATTACCAAGGAAAAATGCCCTAGATTTGCAATGAAGTAGCAGAACCCACCTGTTCCTGCTGCTCCGTTGATGGGGGCGAATTTCCACCGGACTGAGATTGACACCATGTGTTACTCGGTTCATCTTCTGTTTTTTCGTAATGTAGTTCTCGTAGAGGACATCATGTCAGAGTCTAGAGCATGATTGATCAACAGGCGCTATCTAGGACATTTGCATCAAGCCGCAAACACACAGAGGTTCTGCTGTAGTAGTCCTGCAATTCGGAAATGATTGAGTCTGTCTACAAATCTGTTAAAAGCCAGCACCTAGAAGATAGAGTGGACCCTTAGTATAGGAGGCAACCATAATTTCTCCAAAGGCACTATCTAGAAGACCCTTCATATTGATGTTGCAGGATGATGATGGTGAACTATCGCCTGTGAAACTCGACCCGCACCTTGTGACTAGCGATAATGCACTTATTGTGTTGGATGAATTGAACGATGTTTGCTGGCTGTGGATTGGACGAAACGTAAACATGCCCACCAGAATGCACGCGCTGCGGATGAGCAAATCCCTTCGGAGGTCGGGATACAAGATTGGCATCACGACCATAGGTATGGCGTCTTCAAGGATAGCTGAGATGAACGAGAAGAATGACAGTGATAGAAAGGTGACTGAGGACATTGCTGCTTTCAAGGCCGCATTGCAAGGCAAGTTTGGTTTTGAAGACAAATACCTTGCATTTCCTGGAAAAGCAAAGGATAGCTCCGAGCTGATCCCCGGCTCACCTGAGGCAGCTCGAGCGCAACCGCCACGTCCGGAGTCAAAACCAGCAGTCGTATTGAAACCTGCGGCTGCGGAACCTGAGCCCAGACCAGAACCGATGCGCGAGCCAGCGCAAATAGCTAAGCCGGCGGCAAAACTTCCAGGTTCACTTGCTGAC
>DAOWNS010000117.1 GCA_030642465.1 Candidatus Thorarchaeota archaeon
GTAAGTGCCCTCATATTTCTCAAGCAATAGGAGCCAAGAAGGGAGATAACATCGTGCTTCGCAGACCAATCCTTGATGGGTGAAAGAGTGAATTGAGTCTGCATCTCTGACAACCTTTTTATCCCCCAATAGTTGCGGCACAGCCTATCTCCCGATGGCCGGAAAGCAACGCTTAAATGCACTTTAGAAAACGAAGTGCATGTACAGTTTTATCTGGCTAGTTCGATTAGGAAACGGACTAGGTGGAGGATGTAGATGATGAGTCAGCAACCGATAATTATCCTCAGGGAAGGTACTGAGAGAACACGTGGGCGTGATGCTCAGAGAAACAACATCATGGCTGCAATTGTGATTGGTGAAGTAGTCAAGTCAGCGCTAGGGCCAAAAGGCATGGATAAAATGCTAGTTGATTCCTTTGGTGATATCACCGTGAGCAATGATGGAGCGACCATTCTGAAGGAGATGGACGTTGCACACCCAGCCGCCAAGATGGTTATTGAAGTCGCCAAGACCGTAGACCAGGAGGTTGGCGATGGCACAACCACAGCCGCCGTTCTAACTGGAGAACTGCTTAAGAAAGCTGAAGGACTCCTGGACCAAAACATCCATCCAACAACCATAATCAGCGGCTACAGGAAAGCTGCTAAGAAGGCAATCGAAGTCATTGAGGAAGAATCTGAATCGGTAGATCCGTCCAACGCAGGCTACAGGAAATTGCTCATTGATGCGGCGAAGGTTGCGATGTCAAGCAAGTTTGTTTCTACTTCTCGCGACGAGCTCGCCAAGATCGTAGTCGATGCCATTCTCATTTTGAGCAAGAATTTAGCTGAGGGTGAAGATATCGACATGGATGATTTGCCCCGTCAGAAGCAGCATGGAATGACAGTTGATGAAACAAAACTTGTCAAAGGTCTAGTCTTGGACAAGGAGATAGTTCATCCAGGTATGCCAAAGAAGATCGAGCAAGCCAAGATAGCGCTCCTGGAATCAGCCATTGAAGTCACTAAAACAGAGTTCGATGCAAAGATTCAGATAACTGACCCCACAGCAATGCAGAGCTTCCTTGATGAAGAGCAACGCATGCTCAAGAGCATGGTCGATAAGATAGTGGAATCAGGAGCGAACGTTGTAATTGCCCAGAAGGGCATTGATGACGTGGCACAGCATTATCTTGCAAAGAATGGCATTCTTGCGGTGCGCAGAATCAAGAAGTCGGATGTCGAACGCATCCACAAGGCCACTGGAGCAGCAATCGTATCCAAGATCCAGAACCTCACAAAGGCCGATCTTGGTAAGGCAAAGATTGTGGAACAGAGGCTTATAGGCGAAGATAAGATGCTCTTCATAGAGGGAACCCCCAAGAGCTCTGTCGCTACACTGTTGGTGCGCGGGGGTACCAGTCCCGTAGTTGATGAGGTTGATCGTGCCCTGAACGATGCCTTGTACGTCGTGCGCGACATAGTCATCTATCCCAAGATTACTTATGGTGGTGGCGCGCTCGCGAGTGCAATAGCAACGCGGTTGCGCAAATACGCGTCGTCACTTGAAGGACGAGAGCAGTACGCTGTCAACGCATTTGCTGATGCGGCAGAGGTGATTCCGGTTACTCTTGCAGAGAACGCAGGACTTGATCCAATCGACATTCTCGTCAGCCTTAGGTCTGCTCACACCGAAGGCAAGTCAACCTATGGTGTAGACATCACCAAGGGCAAGGTGCGAGATATGAAGCAAACCCGCATTATCGAACCAGCGCTCGTCAGCAAACAGATTGTCATGTCAGCCTCCGAAGCGGCACAGATGATTTTGAAAATTGACGATGTCATCGCTAGCAAGGGCATGGGCGGCATGGGCGGCCCAGGTGGACCTGGCGGCGAGGACTTCGACGACGAATAGAAGCAGTTAAGCGAGATACTCTAACTGGTGTTGAACATGTCAAAAGGCCCCGAACCCGAAAAGACAGATGAAACAGAAGTACAAGAGCCGATTAATCCGGCTGTAATACTGGTCAATATACCTGGAATAGGACCCAAGACGGCTGAAAAGATGGTGGCCGCTGGCTTTGATTCATTGGAGAAGCTATCCAAATCGAAGGCTGAAGATCTTGCTTCGGCTGTTCCAGGCATCAGTGTTAAGAAAGCTGAAACATATGTGACCGGGTCGAAGGTCTTGGCGGAAGCAATCGCATCAGGAGCCGTAGACGCAACAGGGAGAGCGAAAAAGGCTAAGAGAAAAAAGGCAGCAGAGCCAGATCCCGATAAGCACGAACTTCCGCCTGCTGAGCAAATCGCTCGCGCTGAAAAAAGAGAATCATTGGAAACTGGACTTGATCGAGAGAGGGTGAAGATGGGCATTCCATTTGGACCCAAGTGGCTCACAAGATTTGAGAAGGCAAGAATCATCGGCGCACGTGCTCTGCAGATCTCCATGGGCGCACCAATTCTTGTTGACACAAAAACTGCACCAACCGGCCTATTCGCTCTTGCCGAATACGAGCTCAAAGCAGGAAACCTCCCGATGACTCTCAGGAGATCCAGTCCGACCGGCGAGTACGCAGACATTCCACTTCGCACGCTGTTGAAGAATACGAAGTTGGATTGAGAAAGAAACGGATGTGAAGTAGGCAGTGCCTCATTGCCTAGCGTCAGCGCAACGGAGTTGGGAACCGTCGGGGTTTGCGCATAGCAAGATTTAAACCACGACAACTTAATGCTCGTGTTGGTGACAATGATGAATGCTGGTGGCTCAGTTCATCTATTTTTGTAAGGACGCCGTAGTCCTTCCGGCTATCTCATCACGTTGCCGTTCATCAACCTGGGAGGTTTCAGTTTGAGTGAGTTAAGAACAGTTCGAGGTATGCGAGATGTCATGGGGCCCAATATCAGGATCCGTGATTTCCTTGTCAAAACAGCAGTTGAGGTATTCCGTCTGCACGGTTACGAACCCATTGATTCTCCAGTGATGGAACTATGGGAAACGCTTTCCGCCAAGGGGGGTGAAGAGATTGAAGCTGAAACATTCAAGTTCCTGGATAAGGGTGAGCGGGAGGTAGGTCTCAGATTTGATCTCACTGTTCCTCTCGCGCGCATCGTCGCATCCAATCCCCATTTCCCCAAGCCATTCAAGCGATATGCCGTAGGCAAGGCTTGGAGGTATGATAGACCACAAGCGGGGCGGTATAGAGAGTTCATGCAAGCTGATGTGGATGTAATTGGTTCATCTAGTCCAGCTGCTGATGCGGAAGTAGTCCTTGTTGCCCTTGAGTTCGCAAGGCGAACCATTAGGGATAATTATTTGATGAAAATAAACAACAGGAAAGTCCTCAAGGGACTCACAGAGAAGGCAGGTGTTAAGGACAATTTAGCTCATGAATGCTTCCGAGCCATTGACAAACGCGATAAGGTTGGAAGAAGTGGCGTGCTCAATGAGTTGATATTAAGAGGGATTGGCGAGGAAGAGAGCGAATTCCTGCTAGACGCAATCATGCTCAGAGGGACCGACCTCAGCACGCTTGATAAATTCCGAGAATTCCTAGAGGGTTCTGAAATTGGAATCGAGGGTGTTGATGAACTCACGCAAATGGCGGAAATCTTTGACGAGAGTGGTGTTGGTAATCTCACTGAATTCGACATGTCCCTGGCAAGAGGCCTTGACTACTACACTGGGGCGGTCTTTGAAGCTACGTACCTTGGCACACCCAATGTAGGCTCGATCGCAGGAGGCGGTCGATACGACGCGCTTATCGAGCAATTCGGAGGTCAATCCACCGCTGCGACGGGGATTTCTCTGGGCATCGACAGGATAGTGGATATACTGCTGTCCAAAGGATGGGGCAAGAAATTCGTACCCAAGATTGATGCCTTCATTGCTCCAATCAAGCAGCCAATGGTCAAATACGCAATGAAATTCCGAAATGAACTAGTAAAAGCAGGTAGGTCTTGTGAGGTCGACCTTATGGGGAGACCTCTCAAAAAGATGCTGGAGCAAGCAGACGCCAAGAATGCACGTTTTGTTGTGATTGTTGGAGCTCGAGATCTAAAGAGAGGAGAGGTAAGCTTGAGAAACATGCGCACTAAGGAAACCCAGGAAGTGCGTCTTGACAATCTGGTGAAGAAAATCCCCAGAAGCCGGAAAATCCATTGAGGAGAAAACATGTTTCAATGTTTGTAGGAGAACCAAAAGCTTTTCTCAAGCTAGGCCAAATGGGGTTAATGGGATAGCTAATGGTTCGACTACCGGTTGTTGCTGGATCATTCTATGAAGGTCATGAAACCGTTCTCGTTCAGAGGCTTAAGGACTGCTTTCTGGGAGAACTTGGCCCAGGCAGATTGCCTGAGGGCGATCCTGGCACCTCAAGGAGCATAAAGGCGTTGATTGCACCGCACGCAGGGTATGCGTACTCCGGGATGCCTGCAGCGCATTCATACCTTAGGCTCTTCGAGGATGGAAGGCCAGATCACATTGTAATTCTTGGCCCAAACCACACTGGCATTGGAGAGAGGGTCGCTGTTTGCGCAGAGGATTGGCAAACTCCGTTGGGTGTGGTGCGATACGATACTGAACTTGGCCCTGCAATTGTAGACGAAAATCCTATCGCTACAGTGGACTGTATAGCACATAGTAGAGAACATTCAATCGAGGTTCAGCTACCTTTTCTGCAGTACACGCTTGGGGAGGGACTAAGCTTCGTACCGATTTGTATCAGCGACCAGTCGTATCAAGTCTGTGAATCCATTGGTAAGACTGTAGCCAAGCTTGCTGAAGAAATGGACATCCTTGTGATTGCTAGTACGGACTTCACACACTTTGAGTCCGCCGACAGCGCGTATAAGAAGGATAACCAAGCCATGGAATACTTGGAGTACATGGACCCAGAAGGTTTCCTCGGGTTTGTCAGAAAGCACCGATTGAGCATTTGTGGCGCTGGACCAGTGGCTGCCGCAATGGTGTTCGCAAAAGAGAGAGGAGCAGTATCGTTCAGGCTCATCAAATATACGAACTCAGGAGACATCACTGGCGATAGGAGCAGTGTTGTAGCTTACGCCGCTGCTGAGATTGTGTAGGCGTTGTCAGTCAGAAGTCTGTGAACGATTCTCTTCAGGGGATTCCGTTTCAATCGTTTCACAAACAGGCTTTGTGCTTATGGGAAGCCCCACCCACGCAGCCACTCCGCCAGCAGTCGCCACCCATGCGGCAATAATCAGACTCACTACTGAAGTGCCTAGCTGGTCGTAGAAATAACCTCCAAGCAAGGGACCGACAACGTAGGCGCTATTGCTTACCGCACCATATGCACCCATGACAACCCCGTAGGAACGAGGATGAGTTAGATCAGCAATAAGAGCCTGAATGGAAGGCCCTCTCATCGAAAAGCCGATTCCTAGGACCAAGCCTGCTAGAGATAGGCTGAAAAATGAAGTAGCAAGTGCAAACATGAACATCGCAATTGTGCCAATAAACGAGCCAATCACTATTAGGGGCGTCCGTCCAGCACGATCTGACACTGAACCAAAGATTACGCTTCCAATAACCATAGTTACCCCCATAATCCCGAAGAATGCGCCTATTTCAATGGGGGTGATTCCGAGCCTTACTACCGCATCTATCATGAATGCTACCTCTAGGATACCTATCGAAAACATAGTGGCAAACATGACGAATCCCAGAACACTGTATGCTTTTCGATTGCAGCCAAATACTTCGCGAAGTGATGGCGCCGTTCTCACATCGAGTTCAAGTGTCGCATCCTGTCGATCCGGTTCGTGAATTAGCACAATGATAAGGACTAAAGTGAAAAGAGTGGCACCTGCAGCTATTATGAAAGGCAGCCTAAAGCCCAAGAATTGAGCCATGATACCTCCAACGGTCGGGCCCACGACAAAACCAACATTGCTACCCATGCTCAGATAGCCCATGGCTTTTCCTCTGTTCTCGACTGTAGTAACGTCTGAAACGTAGGCGTTAGCTGCTGGAAAGAAGCCTGCCGAAACTGCGCCCTCAAGCACTCGTGCTGCAATCATCACA
>DAOWNS010000014.1 GCA_030642465.1 Candidatus Thorarchaeota archaeon
CTTAGAGCGTCAAGAGAATCAGAAGGAAATCAAGCCTCAGACGGTCCGCTATCACCTGGAGGAATTGGAGAAGGCTGGGCTCATCGAGCAAGACGGCCACGAACCGGTTGGTAACGGCAGTACGCACATCATGAAGAAGCTCTGGAGGGCAACTGCAGAGAATATCTTCATTGCCACTGGGGACATGAACAATCTCCCGGAGCGGTACCCCCTCGATATGGACCGGCTACTCGATATAGTCGGAGTCATGAAGAACCTAGGATTTGACTTACCCAATGATGATAGCACTCAACGGCTTGCTGATGACTTCACTGAGCGTGATCGCTTTGCAAACAAGGGCAGCGAAGGAGCGAAAAAGACACTCAAAGAGGTCGCTGAGATCGACCCAGCAGTCTATGCAAGGATGTATAAAATCCTGAGTGTCGTTCAGCTCGAAGATGGTGACTATACGAGATACTGGGAATTGAACCGGAGCGTCACAGATAGGCTCAGAGAGGCATACCGCAAGGGCGCTGGAAAGAATCCCGAAGTATACTAGGGCAGTTAGGACCCCTCTTTATTGTTCTCATTGTAATCTGGATGCTCGGTCGTAAGCAGTCTTCGAATCCTAGATGCGATTTTTTTCCCCACGCCACTAACCCTTTGAAGATCTTTCTCTTCTGCTGAAAAGACCTTTTCTAAGGTCCCGAACTCCGCCAGAATCGCACGCGAGATGACTGTGTCAACCCCTGGAAATCCTGACAGTATGTACTCCAGCGCCTTAGCATCCGTTCCCATTGTTTCTCCGGACCTTGTTCTGAGAGTCTTCTTTGCTCCTATCTGCTCAAGGTGCGCCATGCGATAGAGAACAATGGCGGTTTCCTCAGCATTCCGTGTCCATATAATCGGCACTTGAACCCTAATTGCAATGGATGCCAACGCACCATAGATTGCAGCCGGATTTACTGCTCTCAAGCCAATGAGCTGCTCTCCCTCCATGATGAGTACCGGCCTCCGATAGGCCGAGCGGAGCGCAATCAGCTGGTCGAAGAGTCGTCCATCGATTAATGATTGGATGAAATCTCCCATCTCCTTCCGTTCCACAGCCACGTCCTCTGAAACTATGTAGTCCCCAATCTTCAAACTTTCATCTGAAATCTCGACGTTTAGGCGTGTAAGCTCCCGAGCCACACCTGTAGGGAGCTCCCTGGAGTCCACAATGAGCCTTATCGTATCGTCTGTCTTGGATACGTGAGCGGTCCCTGTACTGGGACTGCTTGGCTCCTCATCAGCTTCGCTGGCAAACTCATCCAAGCTAGTCTGCTTGTCATCTTGTTCCTTCTCTGCCTCTTTCAAGGCGTCAGGCATCTTCTTCAATTTCCTAATCACACTCCAATGATAGAACTCATCGTGTGTTCCCTTTGCCACAAAGATCACTACGCGCCCCGGAGCCCTACGTCCTGTTCTTCCTTTCCGCTGAATGTACGGCACTACTGATGGGACACAGTCGTAAAAGACAACAAGATTGCACTCCGGAATATCCAAGCCCTCTTCTCCTACTTGGGTGGCTACCAAGACGTTGAACTCGTTGTTCCGGAACCCTTCGAGAATTTCCACCTGTTTCTTCTGACTGAGTCCTTTGTCTGAACCTCTCGTGCTCTGACCTACAAACCGACTAGCACGAGTTTCATCCAGTTGGCTCAGTATTTCAACGACCTCGATTGCTGTATCACGAAAGCGCGTGAATATCAGGATACGCGAATCCAGATTAACAGAGAGCTGCTCGCTGACTATCTCCAGTATTGCATCCGCCTTTGGATGGCGATATCCTTTCGCAACCATGGCTTGCAGCAGGTTCTCAAACTGCTTGAACTCAAGGCGCGAAATCAGGTCCTTGACACCCTTGGAGCTCTTCTTGTTTCGGACTTCTTCGTACATCCCTTGGATGTACCTATGAGTCGGTGCTAGTCCTTGTGTACCAATGAATTCTAGGAGATGCACGATGCGTAGCGATGCAGTCAGGTTACGCATGACCAAATAGAGCTGGCGAGGGGGCTTGGTGTAAGAACCAATCTCTCGACGCACTTCGCCCTGAGCCTTCAGTATTTCCTTCTTGCTGAGTCTTCGGCCGTCAGGAAGTGAAAAGCCATTGTTTACGACTGGAGCAATATAGTCGTTCAACAATGAGTATAGGATGTCTCTCAGAACTTCGATCTCGGGGGGAAGAGTCACATATCGGATGGCACTTTCTACTGAAACAATGTAGTCCCGTACATCGGGACTCTGATCATTCCTCACCTCAACATGGACTAGGCGAAGGTTGTCACATACAGTCTTGATATGCTCTGCTTGATGTCCTGGGGATGCTGTTATTCCCAGTGATAGGGTGTTCTCTCTCTGCTTCTCATACATTTCAGCAATGAATGTGTATGCGTAGTTGCCAACTCCGCGGTGAGCTTCGTCATAGATAATTAGTGAAACTTTGGCAAGATCATAGCTTCTCCGCACGAGGTCATTCTGCAATGCCTGAGGAGTCATCACAATCACTTGAGCGTTAGCCCATATGGTTCGCCTGTCGTCGGGTGAATCTTGCCCAGTCATGCACACAATCGAATCAGCATTGATATCGAGGACTCGTCTAAGGAATTGCGCCTGTTGGTCAACAAGTGGTCGAGATGGCGCAAGGAAAAGAACCTTGCTGTCTTGATGGAGTTTCAGGCGTTTAGCAGCAATAAGAGCTGCAATTACTGTCTTACCAAGTCCTGTGCTTAGCACAACCATCGTGCTCTCTTTCTCGGCAATTTCCGCAATGTTAACCTGATATGACCTATACTCAATACTATTTTTCTTGACAAGCGGCAAATCGACAAAGGACGCTTTCTTAACCAACAGTCTTTCCTCACACAAGCAGAAGCGCCATTCTGCGTTCATTGATAATACTCACTGTAAAAAGCCTCCTACTTCTTCTTCAACTTGGAACAAGGAGTCGAGATGTTATGTCTGCTAAGGAGTCTATGCCCAGTATCGAAGCAGAGCTATACGAGCTGAGCATGCCCGGTCGTCTTCTAGGAAAAGAAGTTCTTGACAATAGAGCGCGAAGAATCGGAATCGTAAGGAGCATTAGAATCGGGCTCCATCCAACCCGTTCCGAGCTGATAGTGAAAGGCGCTGAAGTTGAGTTTCCCGTTGACTTCGAAAGGATTGATGCTGTGGGAACGGTAGTACAGCTTAACTCGGTCGTTAAGGACGCTGAAGAAATCGAGGTTCACGATGTTTTGCGACTTCAAAAAGAAGTACTAGACGACATCCGAAGCTATCTAGGCTCGAGGTGATCGTCCAGCATCTCTTCATTTCGAAGGGATTAATAGCGGTAGGAGCTGCTTTCCAAAACCGGAGGCACTCTCATGGACCTCACAGTCGAAGATCTGGCTAAAACGATTGATCATACGGTGCTAAAGCCCGAAGCAAAGCAGTCCAAAATCAAGCAGCTCTGTGAGGAAGCACTCCTGTACAAGTTTGCTGCGGTGTGCATCAACACTACACATGTTGAGTATGCTGCTGAGCTGCTCAAGGGCTCATCCGTAAAGGTCTGCTGTGTTATTGGATTCCCTCTGGGTGCCAGTTTAACGCAGGTGAAGGCCATGGAAGCCAAGGAAGCCGTCCGTTTGGGTGCTCATGAAATCGATATGGTCATCAACGTTGGGGCTCTCCGCGACAAGAATTATGATTTTGTCCGCAGAGATATCGAGGCGGTAGTTGAAGCATCAGGAAACGCGCATGTGAAAGTAATTCTAGAAACCGGTCTTCTAATTGACGATGAGAAGCGTCAAGCATGTTTATTGGTGAAAGAGGCTGGCGCGGATTTCGTCAAGACATCGACTGGCTTTGGTCCCATGGGCGCAACTCCACATGATGTAAGGCTAATGCGAGAAACAGTTGGTGACGCCATGGGTGTGAAAGCGGCTGGAGGCATCCGCAACTTCAAGGATGCAATCAAGATGATTGAAGCGGGCGCTAACCGTCTCGGAACTAGTGCTGGAGTTGCAATTGTGGAAGACTTTCGCTGGCTTCAATACAGTGATGCTTGGATGCAACCAGATAGACCATGCTGGGACTGCCCAAGCCGTCATGCCAGTATGGCCAAGCAACCCAAAGAGGTCTATCTCTGGTACAAGGCACGATGCATCACGTGTCCCCACCGTGAAAATAACGTATTCAACGACTAGGAGGAATCTTGTTTGTCAAAGCAAACCTATACCAATGCAGCGATTCTTCGTGTGTCACTGACTGATGGTTCCATTCGCCGGGAACAAATCTCATCTGATGATTTCGCACAGTATCTTGGAGGACGCGGTCTCGGAGTGAAACTCCTCTATGAGAACCTGCTTCCAGGGATCGACCCATTGTCCCCGGATAATTGGCTCATCTTTGCAGTTGGTCCAGTGACCGCGACATCTGTCCCTACTGCTGGACGCTTTGTTGTGGTGACCAAGTCTCCATTGACGGGCACAATTTTCGACTCACATGCGGGCGGTTACTTCGGCGCTCAACTGCGAAAAGCTGGTTACATTGCAGTCATTTTTGAAGGCGCTTCACCCTCACCGGTCTATCTTTGGATTAATGATGACGAGGTGGAATTGAGGGATGCTTCGAAACTATGGGGAAAAGACACTGCTGTGACTACTGAGGATCTTCTCAAAGAAACTGATTCTAAGGCACAGGTTGCATGTATCGGGCCTGCTGGCGAGAACCAAGTCAAACTGGCTGCAATCATGACCGACCTGCATAGAGCTGCTGGACGCGGCGGTGTTGGCGCAGTGATGGGGTCCAAGAAGTTGAAGGCTATAGTCGTCCGGGGAACCGGTGACGTGGCTGTAGCTGATACGGATCGACTGAGCGATGCCGTGAAACATGCAAGGCGTCTCATTAAGAAGAACCCCGTCACAAGCAAGGCACTTCCAGTTTATGGAACCGCAGTATTGGTGAATATTACAAATGAGTTTGGTATGCTCCCGACCTTCAACTTCCAAGAGGGAAACTTCAATGATGCTGTGGCAGTGTCAGGCGAGAAGCTTCTGGAGCGCCTCTCGGTAAAGCGATACAACTGCTACGGATGCCCCATTGGTTGTGGGCGCGTTAGTACCGCCTATGGCCAAGAGGTTGGGGGCCCAGAGTACGAAACGATATGGGCTTTTGGTCCTCAGTGCGGCATTAACGACCTAGAGTGGATTGCGATGGTGAATCACCGCTGCAACCTATTGGGTGTTGACACGATATCGGTAGGAAGCACTATTGGTTGTGCAATGGAGCTTGTTCAAAAGGGTAAGATGAAAGCACCTCTCAAGTTTGGTGACACGACAGGAATTCTCGACCTGATTGAGGATATTGCTCTTGCACGCGGTCTCGGAGCAGAACTTGGTGAGGGTTCCCGTACCCTTGCCGCGCGCTACAATGCACCTGAGCTTGCTATGCATGTTAAGGGGCTTGAAATTCCCGCATATGATCCAAGAGGCGCACAAGGCCACGCTCTTGGGTACGCAACATCTAACCGTGGAGGATGCCATCTACGGTCCTACTTGATTGGTCCAGAGATAATGGGCTCCCCTGTCCGAATCGACCGTGATAAAACTGAAGGGAAGCCGGACCTTGTCATTCTCTTCCAGAATCTTTCCGCGGCAATGGACTCCTTAGTAGTCTGCCGCTTCACGAACTTCGCTTGGACAGTTGATGATTACGCCGATATGGCGGCTGCCTGCACTGGGCTGCCAATAGATGGCTCCGCCTTACTTGCCATTGGTGAACGAATCTGGAATCTAGAGCGCCTCTTCAATATCCGTGAGGGTCTTACTGCAGAGGATGATAAGTTACCAGAAAGGTTCTCCACCGCTCTCTCTGAAGGGGCTTCTCGCAATCGCGTTGTTCATCTAGAGGAAATGCTCACAAAGTACTATGCGTTGAGGGGCTGGGACAAAGCAGGTCAACCCACTAAGAATACCCTCAAGAAGCTGGATATTCCCAAATCCTAAAGCTTGAATGGGGGCCGATGCAACTGGGTAGGACGAGCCGTAGAAGAAGGACGTTTCGCAGAGGACATGCACCATATCTAGGCAAGATACGGCTGTTTTGGTGTGACGAGTGCAATGTTCCACGATTCGAGGAAACTGAATGTAGTATCTGCAAGTCTATGCCTCGAAAGGTTCCCATATCTCCCCCAGGTGATCCATTCCCGGCAATGGACGGTCACCTTGAGCGTATTATCCTAGCGATAAATCGCCAATTCGGTGAAGGTATTGGCGAAAGAGTCCTCCCTCCCGACAAAACTATCGTGATGAACAAGGTACCATCCTTGGACTCAATGTTCGAAGTAGTGGTCGATGGACATATTGTGGGCCGACTAAGATTCGATATTCCTGAACATAACTACACCTTTCTGCTTACATTAGAGGGCGGTCAACGGATAGGGGCTTTCACGAGGGTGAAGTGGGTTTCGCTTCACGATGGAGTATTGAAGTTTCTCAAGGATGGAGCGAACCTCATGGTTCCGGGCGTGGCTGGTTGCGACTCTGGAATCCAGAAGAATGACGAAGTTATGCTTATGGATTCAGATGGAGTCGTTGTTGGTGTAGGCATCGCGAGAATGAGCGGGACGGACATGGCGCGCGAAGAGAAGGGCTACGCAGTCAAGATGCGCGGCGTCGCTGATCCCAGTGCTCCAAACATCAATCCCAAGACATCATCATGGGACGACGCTGTGCAGGCTAATGAGAACGATCTGGTCTTGATTGAAGAAGAGGCCACCAATTTCATCAAACGCACGGCTCAGAGGGAGGATGCGCCTGTGGTCGTAGGGTTCAGCGGAGGTAAAGACTCACTCGTGGTCTATCTTCTTGTTGAGAAGGCTCTGGGCTTCAGTCCGCCCATGTTCTTCGTGAACACCGGCTTGGAGTTTCCTGAAACAATCCGCCATATCGAGGAGTTTGCAGAAACCCACAATGTTACAATTATAGGTCACGACTCGGGAGAACAGTTCTGGGAATCCGTTGATGTCTTTGGTCCCCCCGCACGGGACTTTCGTTGGTGCTGCAAGGTCCTTAAGCTGGGCCCTGCCGCCAAGTCAATTGCAGAGAAACTGGGTGGACATGTGCTCACCTTTATGGGTCAAAGGAAACTGGAGTCATTCCAAAGATCTCAAGAATCCCGCGTATCTTCCAACCCTTGGGTGCCCGGTCAGAAGTCCGCCAATCCGATTCAAAAGTGGAACGCTCTGGAAGTTTGGCTGTACATCTTCAGGGAGAATACACCATTCAACCCTCTTTACAACAGGGGATATCACAGAATGGGGTGTTACCTCTGTCCCTCTGCCCCTCTAGCCGAGTTGGAAAGCATACGTGAAACCCATCCCGCCCTCTACGAGCGATGGAATCGTAAGTTAAGGACTTGGGCGAAACGATACGGATTCGCAGATGAGTGGGCTGAACTTGGTTTCTGGCGTTGGAAAAACCTCCCTCAGGGTCAACAGAATCTGGCCAAAACTCTTGGACTCGATATAGAGAGCACCCGCGCAGGACCCAAGGATAAGTTGAGCCTTAGCATTGTGAAAGGAGTGTCACCATGCAAGGATTCAGGCTTCAGCCTGGAGGGACAATTCTCTGCGGGAGTAAACCTCAACCGGGTATCAAGAATCATGCCCATCTTTGGAAGCACCAAATCTTCTGACAGCCTTGGCGCGTTGAGAACCAAGTCTGGAGAGAACTCAATAACGATGTTCAGTTCCGGCTCTCTTGTCATTAGAGGGAATGATGAAGAATCAATTGAGCGGCTAGCAGGCCAAATCGGTCGTGCCGTGCAGAGAGCAATATTTTGTCAGGGCTGCGGGTCGTGCATACCTCAGTGCGAACACGGAGCTTTGAATTTGGACGAAGGCAAAGTGTCAGTTGACCCTGAGAAATGCATTAACTGCCTGAAGTGTGATAGCTGGCCGTGCCCCACCTACTTGGGTTAGTTCGAAGGGAACTTAGCTTTCCATCTCTTGGCAAGCTCAGTCGATGTGAGAATCTCGGGGTCCGCCTCGATGATTAGGGACAGCAATTTTCTGTATGCATTATGGTGTTTCGGATGACCAAAATCCTCCTGATCCGGATGAATCACGAACACTGCGAGACCCCCTTTGGACTTGATATAGTCTAATTTCTTCTTCCAAACCTTCAGCATGGACTGCTCTGAAAGACGATAGTAGTAGAGTAGAGTCCAGTCTTGAGGCATTGAAACTGGGAATTCCAACATACCGCTTCTTTGCCATTCAGTTCCGTTGAAGTATAGTGGATAGAACGGAAAGATTGTTCTACTTCCGGTAGAGGCGTAACCGGTTGTTGACGCATCGGTATCGGGAAAAGAGGAGTCCCAGTAGAATCCCTCCTCAGTTAGGATTCGCACCATCTGTTTAGTGCGATGCAATAGAGGTGCCCGGTAACCCAGAAGTGATACACCCAAGCTCCTACCTATGGAAGCAGCCTCTTTGATTCGTTCTCTCTGCTCCGATGGAGTCAGATAAGCGAACTTCCCGTCATGGTGAAGGCCATGAATGCCCACATCAAAGCCATCATCTAGTAGCGATTTCACTAGCTGTTTGGAAACGTCGTATTCGTAGGACTTGGGTACAATATTGAATGTGGACACGAAGTTCATCTGCTTCTCAATCTCAACAAACTTGGAAAGTCCGTAATCATAGCCAAGTCGTGTATCCACATCATGAGTCATCAATACACCAAAGTCTTTGTCCCAGAATTCTCTCTTCTCATCAGTGGTAGGATCCAATCTATCGGCAAGGTCGTCTATCGGAAATGACCTTCTCGGCACACCTGACGATCGATTCCCCATGATGGAAACGAGTGAAACAAACTTGTCCCGGATTTGGTACGGGATATACTGAATCAGATTGAGACTCATTCCGATCTGAAATCCTATACCGGGGTCGTAGGGAATGTCCATCTCATTCCTGTAGTAGTCACTCTTTGAGATTTTCAAGCTCTCTCCACCATCAATCTAGGACATGTACTTGAGCCAATGACCATATCTACTCAGAAAACCGCTCATCATGACGCTTACATTTGTGTGTAGTCCACCCCACTCGCTGGCTTCGAGGTCAAACCACCAGCTGCCTTCTTCCTCCAACCTCTTCCTCCGCGTTTCATCAATGGCAATGAGCGACACCACTAGAGTCCTGTCCTTTACTAGACTCCATACGTCATCTGTATTCTCAAACATGAACAGAATGTGGTTATCAACCTTTGATGAGGGGCCCTTAGGAGTTCTAAACAAGGCAGCCCCGTAGCTCTCCTCATTCTTGGGGTCTTCAATGATCCAGTCCTCGATTCTAAGATAACCAACTAGGTCAACCAGTACATTCCTCAGAATCTCGCGCTTCTCTGCGTCCGTGAACCTCTTGATGTACTCTTCATCTCTTCGAAGTACCTTCGCGGGGACTCCTGCAGCAAGAGCCCGTGCAGGAACATCCTTGTTCACAACAGCGCCTGCGCCAATAGTAGCTTCCTTGCCTATGTGCACATTAGGTAGTACGAACACTCGCCATGGAAACCAGACACCATCTTCAATCGTGATTGGCCCAAAAGCCACTGGAAATCCATCTAGAATGGGCTGCCATGTGCCATGAGTAAAGAGGTAGTTGTAGCCTCCAATACCAACTCTCTTTCCAATCTTGATTGGATGCGTGGGATTCAGAACACTGCCCGAGAATATCATGGATAGGTCTCCGATTTCAATGACTGATTTGTCAGTCTTCAGGCCTCCGATGTAGACCTGTTCCTGTATCGTGACCTCTTCTCCGATTGTTACCTTGTGTGTATCGATAATCACGAGCATTCCAAGTTTTGAATATCTGCCAAGACGGAACTCGTTCGCTCTAATCATGCATGCCATCCCTATCTTCGCATGATCTCCAATTACCACCTTCTTGCATTCAAGAATTGAGAGTAGGCCCATTGATACGCCTTCACCTATCTCTGCGCCTCTCCGCCTGTAGTATGCTATCTTGATTCCTGATGGAAGTAAACCAATGGTCGCCATCTTACCAATAGGCATACTTGCTAGGTCTGGATCATCCTCAGGAATTCGTCCGAAGAAACGCGGACAGAGGAAGACCACGAGCAGCACGATAAAGCCGAAGCGTCCTGCGAATGTATCATAATCAGATAATATACCATCCAGTGGAAGGGCAAGAAAGAAGAGCCCATGTAGCAGACTGAATGCGAAAAAGAGAATTGCCCAAATGAATCCAATCCGAAATAGAACCCCACCAGTGTATTCCGAGCCTACGTTTCTGAAGAAAACCCGTGCCACAAGCAGAATGAGCAGGATTAGAGCTAATGACTCCAGGACATAAGATGCGTAGACGTCCATTAGGGCATGTATGTAGTGCTCCCAGAGAATGCCCAATACCATTGCTATGGCTGGTAGCACAATCCAGAAGGTCAGCGCATAGGCATTTCTGTTTATATTCGTCTGATGCATGTCTTCACGTTCCCAGTCATCACAATTCAATAGCCCACTATGAGGGGGCAATCAAGATAAATCGTCTGTGGAATCAGCCTCGACTGTGCGTTATATATTACCATTGTCCTGACTAGTCCCCTGCAGCTCAGAGAATGAATGCTATGGATAACTTCTCCGAGGTTAGAAAAGGTTAATTACCGCCACTGAGGGGAAATTGCGAAACACCCATTCCCGCACGGCGGTTGTAAGAAGATGCTCAGCGCAATTTCTCTCACCATATACGAGTTCAGAAAATACCTCGTGCTGACCTTGGCCATCTCAATAATTGCAATCCCCATTGCAGATGCGATGGTCATCGAACGTGATCGCAACAGAAACGAGATGTACGGAGAAGCATTCTGGATATATGGGTTCGGCGTATACAGCATGACTGACCAAGAACTGGCTGAAGCGCTTCCCCCCGAATGGGGTTACAACGATGGTGATCACGTACTTCCAGGATATCTTGGCAACATTACCTACGAGTATCCTGTATTTGGACTAATATTCTTCGCAGTCGCAACTTGGCTTTTTCCTGGTGTGAATGAACTACAGCCTCTCTGGATTAACTTCGTTCTTGTGCTTGTGTTCAACCTGAACTTGGTCCTCATTGCGATTCTCCTTCGCGATAAGATTTACAAGGTACAATGGGCTCGTCTTTTCTTCGCAGGGTACTTCATCTACGGCTTGGTAATGTCTGCGGGCGGGGGGAAGCTGGAACCAATAGTGGACTGTCTTCTTTTAATTGCACTAGTATTGCAGAAAGAGGGCCAGATGAATAAAGCGATGCTCACCCTGGGGTTGTCGGTGCAGACAAAGATTTACTCCGGAGTGGCATTTCCAATAATGTTCCTAATCGCCCCCAGCTCATCAATCTGGTTCTTCTTGTCATCTCTTCTAACGATAATTCCCTTCACTTTTCTTGGAGCCAGTTTTGATTCGCTCATTTCACATTTCTTCAACACTTCTTCGTATAGCACGGAAATAGTCAATCCTATGTATCCCGGATTGCTCTTCACGACGCCGACAAAGGGTCCGCTTGCTGGAGTGACGTATCTCTGGCTTCCTGCATTGATTCCAATTATAATTTACATAGTTTTCATGTTTCTTACAGTAGGGAATTACCTCCCCGATAAGGAAGAATTCACTAAAGCCTCTTGGCGAGAGAAACTGAATCTCCTTATGCCGTTCTATATCTATATGCTTCCAGCAATCCTATTCTATTTTCGTTGGGAAATGCCATGGTATGTCTTTTGGTTAGGCCCCATGGCGATTTTTCTCAAGAATGATGAACAAGCCATGGGCTATCTCAGGGAGATTGCTCTGGTAGCTCTCCTCTATACTATCGGAGTCTTCATCAACTGGCCTTACTTCATTGCAGGACCGTTACCAGATTTCTCAGAACATTTCAAGACCGGATGGTGGGCTCTGGGTGGACTAGCACTAATAATAGGGCTAGCTGGAGTTTCATATTTCGTATGGAAAGCTACATTTGATCGTAGAGAACGGCTAGCTGTTAGGCGGCATGATGCAGAAGCACGTGGCGAGCTAATAATCTGAGTAGTTAACGGGCTCGGCCATTCTCTCTATAGTAGTCGATTATCCGCTTTCTAATTAACGTTGATGAGCATAGACCATCAGCCTTCATCTTCTCGAGCCTAGTAATTTTCGTGCTCAGTCCGGCTTCGGACAGTCGCTCCTCAATGGCGTCCGTATTGGCATTCTGATCATATCCAAGAGCCACGATATCTGGTTTAATGGCATGCACAATGAGTGATTGGTCTTCAGTATCATATCCGAGGACAGCTCTATCAACCACCTCTAAGGACTCAACAAGTCGACGCCTTTGTTCTTGTGGGAAGACTGGCGGGGCTCCTCTCTGCTTCTCTATGGTCTTATCGAGAGCTATAACGACAATTAGCTCGCCACCCTCACCTGCTAGTTGTCTAGCTTGGCTAAGGTATGCAAGATGTCCAAGGTGTAAAATATCAAACTTACCCGCTGCTAGGACTCTCTTACCAAGCATAGGATTTCCACCTTAATACCGAGGCGCACTAGTCCTCATCCACTGCAAGGAACTCTCTACCCTCTCCAACGACTTCTATACGACGCTTAGTCCTTGTGATTTGACTGACATGCACGAGGCCGTTGATTTCAAGCTGCATTAGAGCCGAGTTAAGCTCAGCTTCACTAGGTTCTTTGCCAATCTCTTTCTTTAACGCCCTTCTGAGCTCATCCTCTAGGACGACTCCATGACGTTTCTTTAGTATATTAACCACCAGGTTCCTAAGCGGTATTGCTGTCCAAGTCGCCAATCCACAATCACTTCCCATTATTCATATGATTCCAGGACGTTGCGCCATTTCCGTCACAGCAATCCTTCGAAGTGCCTTATCCATTTTTTCGTAGTTCTCAAGGATCTGCGGCGTGACGGAAGCATGCAACGTTTTCAATGCTTCCTTGAAGTGCTTCATTGAAACGATTTCAGCATCCATATTCTCCCTCAGAGCACGCATGCCTGCTTCCCTGCATAGTGCTTCAACATCGCCACCAACGAAATACTCGGTCATTTCCACCAGTTTCTCGATTGCTACATCCTCGTCAAGTGGCATGTTATTGGTATATATCTTGAATATCTTCTCTCGGCTACTCTTATCGGGTGCTGGCACATAGACAAACCGGTCAAACCTGCCAGTTCTGAGAAGGGCTCTATCTATTAGCTCTGGACGATTTGTTGCCGCTAGAACAATCACATCTTTCATAGACTCAAGACCGTCCATCTCTGTCAAGAGTTGACTAATGACTCTCTCAGTGACATGACTATCTCCAGCGCTATTGCCCCTCGTCGGAGCAATTGCATCAATCTCGTCAAAGAATATTATTGCCGGCGCTGCAGTTCTTGCTTTCCTGAAAATCTCACGCACCGCTTTTTCGCTCTCGCCCACCCACTTGGAGAGCAGTTCTGGGCCTTTGACACTAATGAAATTCGCCTCGCTTTCCGTTGCCACAGCTCTAGCAAGAAGGGTCTTTCCAGCACCAGGTGGACCATAGATGAGAACGCCTTTTGGGGGCGAGATTCCTAGCCGCGTGAATGTCTCGGGCCTTTTGAGAGGCCACTCTACAACCTCGATCAACGTGTCTTTTATTTCTTGAAGCCCTCCAATATCGCTCCAGCGCACGTTTGGAATCTCAATGAATACCTCTCGCACTGCTGTCGGTTGAATCTCTCGTAGTGCTCCGAGGAAATCATCGTTGGTAACCTCCAACTGATCGAGCACATCTTGCGGTATCTCCTCTTCATCAAGGTTGATTTTTGGCAAGTATCTTCTCTATGCCTTCATTGCCGATTCTCTGCAGAGGGCATGAAGATCGGCCCCTACGAACCCATGTGTTCTACTAGCTAACGCTGCCAGATCAACACGTAAATCGCCTTCTTCTGTCAGGGGCATTCCCCTTGAATGGATATGAAGTACCTCAAGTCTTCCCGTTTTATCTGGAACACCAATCTCAATCTCACGGTCAAACCTGCCAGGTCTTCTCAGTGCCGGGTCAATTGCATTCACTCTGTTTGTGGCCGCAATAACAACAACCTGTCCTCTAGATTTTAGACCATCCATTGTTGCTAGAAGTTGTGCGACAACCCTTCTTTCAACTTCCCCCTGCACATCCTCCCTTTTTGGTGCAATCGCGTCAATCTCATCTATGAAGATAATACTAGGAGCATTTTCTTCTGCGTCCTCGAAGATTTTACGAAGCTTCTGTTCTGACTCACCGTAGAATTTCGACATGATCTCAGGCCCATTGATGTGAATAAAATTCGCTTCTGACTCGCTAGCCACAGCCTTAGCCAAGAGTGTCTTTCCAGTGCCCGGTGGACCGTGGAGGATCAGTCCTCGCGGAGGGTCAATTCCCAGCCTCTTGAAGAGCTCTGGATGCTTCATGGGAAGCTCGACCATCTCTCTAATGCGCTGGATCTCATCTGATAGGCCACCTATCTCCTCATATGTGACCTGTGCCGCACCAACGACATCACCGGTGGGTTTCTCGGCAATCGTAAGTATAGTTGAATGCTGCACAACAACGGTGCCAGCAGGTTTTATCGATATAACTTTGAAGGGAATCGCTCGTCCTAAAATTGGGATGAATACAGTGTCTTGAGGAGTCACAGGACAGTTAAGCAACTTCCTTTTCACAAACTCTTCGAATCTCGGCTCGGGTCTGATTGGAACCGAGGTTGGGGCAAGTGTGACATTGCGAGCGGGTTCTTCGTTTGCTCTTGAAACTGTCACCTTCTCGCTTAAGCTAATGCCCGCATTTCTTCTAATCCGGCCGTCCATTCTGATGATCTCGCGGCCCTTATCGCCTTGATAGGCTGGCCAAGCAATGGCAGCGGTTACTCGCTTGCCTTTGATTTGAATTATGTCTCCTGTCCTGACACCCAGTTTCTCCATTGATACGGCGTCAATTCTTACTATGAATCGCCCGATGTCTCTGTGCTCAGCCTCTGCAACTTTCAGAATAATTTCTACCATTAGCTAAACGCAACCTCCATGGTATGAGTTTGCAGTCCAGAAACAAGGACGGTAAATCCCTATCAATGAATGCCGTCTTGTTACTCTGTCCTGATTTTCCGTTAAAGAGTATTTCTCTACAACCGATATAATTTGGTATGTTCCAACTCCTGGTGTATGAATGCCGCACGCTGATTTCAATATAAACTCTGACTTACCTGGTATCATAGCTATATGGAATCGCGCCACCTAGGATTGCTCTCATAATCATATTCGTGAAACCATCTCGACTTCTACCTGCGCAACGCCATCCAAGGCGCTTATGGCTGCCTCGATGTCGTCAGTTCCCCCCATAGACTCTTCCCTGGCAACGTTCATTCTGAGAGCCTTGAGACCAAATGCTACTGGAATAACCTCATTGGCTCTGATGTCAGTGCCCTCTGGAATGGCGCCTTTAACACGTTCCAGCAAGTCATCCATATTCATGTCAATACCATCTGGCATGATTTTTAGTGTGATAATTACTCTTGCCATTCTCCGCACCACTGCCTATCTATGGACCTTCGAACCCACAATTGGGACACTTGTATTTGTTCGAGAAACGCCTACAAGATTCACATCTCCAAATGACGAATGCACCGCAGGATGGACAGTTGAATTTCACACTGCTTTCATGCGGTGAAATCGACCCATGGCAGGAAACACATCTGATCGCTTTCATACTAGACAAAATATCACCGGGAGTTTCTTTTTAGACCAGTTTTTGGCATTCATTTGCAGATTTGTTATAAACCTAGCGAAGCGGCATGACAGTCGCCTCCGGAGTATCGAATAACTTATGACCCAACACCGGATGAAGGCCCGATGAAGGCGAAGATCTGATGGGAACAAAGTTCGGTGACATAATTAAAGCAGAAACAATCACACTGAATGACCTATCAGGCCGAGAGATTGCTGTTGATGCATTCAACACCCTCTATCAGTTTCTCTCAAGCATTAGACAACCAGATGGCACTCCACTGATGGACAGACGCGGCCGAGTAACAAGCCACTTGAGTGGCCTGTTCTACAGGAATGTGAATCTTCTTGAGAGCGGCATACGCCCAGTCTATGTTTTTGGTGGCGAAGCACCGCAACTCAAAGCCAATGAGGTGAAGCGAAGGCGAGCCATTAGGGATGCTGCCTTCAAGACATGGGAGAAAGCGAAGGCAGAGGGGCGGATTGAAGACGCCCGTAAAGCCGGGCAAGCCAGTTCACGACTGACTTCTGATATGATTAGGGAGAGTAAGAAGTTACTCACAGCCTTGGGGATACC
>DAOWNS010000188.1 GCA_030642465.1 Candidatus Thorarchaeota archaeon
AGTATTTACAAGGGTGTTGATTATGATCAAAGCGAGCAGTACTATTACTCCCCTGGTGGTTCTCTCGGCATTGGCGTCTTGCACCCTAATATCGTATGGCATGAATGGGAAGAAACCGAGGTTCACGTTGATATTGACCGAACAGGCATAACACCATTTGATGCAAGAGGTTCGCTAACGTACGTCACAAATATCGAAGAGAGTATCAGAGCTCTTGACCCCATGTATCCAAGTCCCAACCGATACTCACAATACTGGGTCGGTGGGCGTCTCTCAAATGCAATAATTGGCTTCATGTCATGGCAGCTTATGATGAGATTGACGCAGGTTTTGAGATCTGCGGGAGTTGTGGTTCTAGCGTGCATGGTGCTATTCCTTGCGATTAGGCACAACATCAACGAGAGACGATACGAGTCAAGCATGTTAATATCAAGAGGCGCGGATAGAGCGAAGATTGAAAGCATTGAATTTAGGGAAACGGTGGGACTCTCAATCCTTAGCTCGTTTGTGGGGCTAGGAGTAGGTGCCGTCGTCAGCAGAGTAGCTATAGCTGCTACAGGGTTCTTCGAGTTTGATTTCTCACTTCTTTGGACAGAACCATTCCTCATCTCAATCGAGTCGATTATACTGTCTCTAGTTTTCGGTGCAGGCTTGCCAGTCGTTACATTCATAGTCTACCGCTCAGTATATTCCACTAAGAAATCAGAAGAGGAAAAAGGAAGCAAACTTGCCAAGATCGCGAAAGGGCTCACGATTGTCAAATGGGATGTTCTAGTTGCTGCTCTTACATCGCTTCTGCTGGTAGCCCTCTATATGGGAGGGACCGCCGTGCAGAACGATCCTATCCTATCAATAGTCTTGTCAGTTGCCCCCTTAGCCCTCTTCCTCTCGATTGCTAGCCTAGCAATCAAAGGTATGAGACGAGGAGCAAATCTCATCTCGCGAGGATTCCAAAGAATTGTTGGGGAGATTCCTGGAACCGTGGGCATCAGAAGAATTGGAAAGGAAGCATCCTCAGCTGGACCAGCCGCTCTCGTGCTGGTTCTGGCTATGAGTCTAGCGTGGAATAATGCCGTTATTGGAGCATCAATACCACTAACCAAGATGAATCACGCAAGGTTCGCCTTTGGGGCTGATGTCACATTCCGTCTGGACGAGTTCTCGCTCCCCGATTGGAACGACTTCATTGAGAATGTCACGAATCACGAACTGACTCAGACTGGAACCTTGGTTTCAGTGGATAGATTATATCTTACGGCCACGGGGAGAGGAAGAGTTGATGCAGTAGCAATGAACCCTCTAGAGTATCTGGAAGTCGGGTACGACCAGTTCGGGCAGCCCTTGAACGAGTCGTACATCAGTGATATGCTTAGAGATCTTCATCTCACACCGGCCGGAGCAATTATTTCAAATGACATCGCAGTCGAATATGAGTTGTCAGTTGGTGACACTCTTCGAGCAGTCACCTCAATTTCAGACGTTTCAGAAACCATAGTATTTACGATAATCGGTGTTGCAGAAGCTCTCTCTAACAACCTGCTGCAATCGACCAGCTATAACTATTGGGGGTACCAAGCTGTAGGCAGGGAAACCCTGTGGATCAACCGCGAGTATGTAGAATCTATAGTCGACCTTGAGCTAGACGCTCGCAATGTTTACTGCGTTAGGACTATTGGCGGCGCAAATGATACAATCCTGGTGGAAGACATCCTCAGCTCCGGGGGCGATTCAGTAGTTGGTGATGACTGGGCGTCCGTGTCAAAAGAAGTAAGTGCATACTTGGGTACGGTCGCCTACAAGATGGACCGTGCAGTGGACACAATGCTCACTGTTGTTATGGTAGGAATCATATTCGGGGCATTCACGGTCTACGCAGTAGAAGGCGTTAAAGCCCGGAAAAGGGAGATTGCGTTGCTGCGGGCGATGGGAGCTAGCTCAGGTCAGGTCGTCAAAGTTCAAGGTGCTGAGATGCTGGTCTTGGCTCTTGTCAGTACGGGACTGTTAGTTGGATATGGACCGCTCATGATAATGAATACTCTACTGACCTATCGGGTCACCAATTACATATTCCCCGTCCCCATCTTTGCCGTAATACCGTGGCTTACGCTTGTAACGATTGTTGTCTTCTTTTTGGCATCCATACTTGTATTCGTGCTCGCAATCGCATTCCTCAGTTCGAGAGTGAGCCTTTCAGAAGCACTAAATGCGTCGTGGGCAGATTCTGGGCCCTACGGGGGCGATGTCTAATGTTCCTACTGTCACGCCTGGCATCCAGAGGTCCTCAGCTACTCACAACGTTGCTTGTATTCTCCCTTTCTGCAGGGGTCCTAGGTGGTATCCTTTTCTACATGGACGCCGCAGGACCGCTTGTTTTCGCAGACATAACTAGCGACGTTGAAGTTGACATGGAGATTCAATTCACCAATCCATTCTATGCGCAGAATGACATCAGCATGGAAGAGATAGAACAAATGGTGGCAGAACAGGAAGCAGTGCTTGGGCAAGAAACCATTGCTGTCGTGAATGATTACTCTTGGATGATATATGAAAACGAAAGATACTGGAGGAACACATACCTCGGCGTCAACCAGTCATTCTTCGCAACATTCAGTCAAGCCATTGAGTTGGATGAAGGAGCTCCGGTCCTCACAGATGATACATGCTACCTGCAACATGCAACATTGATTGACAGGGGGCTTGAAATCGGTGATAACTACACGATGTCACTCTGGGACTGGGATGAGAATGGCACGGAGATTTGGACCAACCACAGTCTACGAATAACCAGTACGTTCGTGTCCCACATATTCTTCGAGCAAATCATCTGGAATCAACCAGAGGACACAACTCTGCGTCTAATCACAACTCGCCAGGGGATTCAAGATGGCTTTGGAATTCGTGAATATTCCAGATATAACGACGTTGATGAGAAAATCTGGGTTGTTCTGGATCACACCGCTGTGATTGGTTCAGACCCCACACAAGCTATTGAAAACCTGAATAACCTGAGAAAGACGATTGAAAATAGGGCGCTACCCTACGTAATGGTGGGACAATTTGGACTGCTCGAGGGAGTTCATGAGTATGCCATGTGGAGCACTTCAATGAGGATTATCGCTCTCGCGTTTTCCATCCCAAGCATTGTGATGGGTATAATGCTCATTCAGTATAATTCCAACCTTTTAGCTGATGAAAGGAGAAAAGACATAGGGATGCTCAAGACGAGAGGAGCATCAGGGTGGCAAGCGTTCACGTGGGTTCTTAGCAGCGCCATTATCACAGGTATTGTTGGCAGTTTGGGAGCGGTCCTCACAGGAGCTCTTGCTGCACTTCTTTCCAGCACTGTACGAACCCTCATGGTCTTTGACTTGACCCAGCTTGCGGACATGACCATTCTGCTGCAACCCACAGCTGTGGCTATTGTCTTCATGTTCTCATTCGTTGTTGGGCTGATAGTTGCATTACCTGCAGCTGTCAGAGCTCTTCTAATGACGCCAACTGAAGCGCACAGTGTTATTGAGCGGGAGGTCCTTGCTGAAGCTGAAGAGTTGGGTAATCCCGTAATTGAATTACTCGCATTAGCGGTGTCAGGTTATGTTCTGATGCCAGTTATCATTATGATGTCCTTTGGGGGATTCTACATAGGATCTTACATGGCGTACATGATGATTGCAGCGCCGCTTCTAGGAGTTTTTACGATAGCTCTAGCACGCTTGCTGTCGCGTCCAACATCTAAAATTAAAGCAGGACTCCTAGAAAAAATGGAAAAAACGCGACTGACTGTGGGAGTTCGTCTTATGTCCAGAACTGTCAGGCTCTTCAAGAAGAGCGAGGCAATGGGAGCCATGTTCATAGCGATGGTATTCGCAGCCGGTATTTTTGCTTCAATTTCCGCTACTACCGGGCATAATCACATGACGGACCTCTATATGTTTCAGGATGGAGCAGATGTCGTTATTGATGTCAGAGCAGGTTTTGAGAATATAACTCTGGATATGCTGGAGAACATCTCCGCAATCGAAGGCGTGGCTCGCTCTAGCGCCGCTCTTGAGTTCACTGCATACGCAGGATACTACTCCACAAGTCAATGGGGTGGCAGACAATTCTACAACGAATCAATCAGCGTATTTGCAGTTCAGCCGGAGGAATGGGTACAGTCAGCATTCATGTTGCCGTACTTCACGTTATACAACACACCTCAAGTGTCAATCCCGCTATTGTCTGTAGATAACACTGATGTTGTTACATCCTTTAAGCCCGTTAGCCATTACGTAACCAACTTCCTTGGGATGCCAATGCCAGTCTACTCGGATCAGATAACTCTCAGTATC
>DAOWNS010000035.1 GCA_030642465.1 Candidatus Thorarchaeota archaeon
ATGAACAGTATCAGGCCAGTGATTCCGCCTATCACTATGATGGTGATTCCGCACATCATTCCCGTGACACTCCACGACTTCGATTTATTCACTGTCATTACGAGTCCTCTAGACTTGTCTTGAATGCCACAGGCTGAGCAGCACACCCTAGAAACGCATCTAATGGCCATAAAACTGCATCTCATGGAAACCCCCCCTCGGGCCGCAGAGATGTTGCTCCCTGCGAAATCCCTGCTGCCATTAGTTCTGACCAAGCGTGCAAGCAGCACCAATTCCGATTTTCTTGTTCACCACCACTGGTCTTCGGGCACGGGTGGCGCAGTGGCTATGTAAATTGCTGAGATATACGCTGGCAGCACCAACATCAATGCAATTACCATGGATTTGAACAAACTAACAGGGGATATCGCGTGACCGTAAAGGCCATTGATTAAGTACGACAGACTGGTCACTATGCCAAAGAATAGTGCCCATGTCGTCCATAATCCAAGGAGGAAATTGGATTGACGACGAGTCCAGACTGCCCTCGCCATCCAGAGGGGAATCACCGTGCAGGGAACGCACACGAGGAGTGTCAACTGACTGAGTAATCTTGAAATGGCCAAGGTGCTCTGTATGGCACTCAGTAGGGTGAGCATCGTATATTCGAGCATCCACAATGCCTGAATGATTAGGCCAACAGATGTGGCAAATGATATTGCACGACGTTCCATTGATAGCCGCCAGACTCTAGCACTCGCCGAAACATAAGATACTTTCGAGAATCTGTGCCCCTTGTATCGAGGGCTGCGACGCTCAAGGTCTTTGTCTTTCACATCTCGTAGAAGTACTTGCCTTGGAGTAGATGACCTCATCGCCTTCGATGATTTCGTTGCCTGCGGTGATCTCACCTTTGACTATGCCGACATGTACAGCGCTCTCGGTCACATCAGCGCGTCCTTGTATACCTGACCAAGCATGCAAAAAACACTGTTTCCGA
This sequence comes from Candidatus Thorarchaeota archaeon, assembly GCA_030642465.1. Lineage (GTDB taxonomy): Archaea > Asgardarchaeota > Thorarchaeia > Thorarchaeales > Thorarchaeaceae > WTCK01. The sequence continues at coordinate 980 of DAOWNS010000035.1, forward strand.
TTCTCCTATTCACCACCACTGGTCTTCGGGCACGGGCGGCGTAGTGAAGATGTAAATCACTGAGATACATGCTGGCGGTATATGCATCAGCGCACCTAATATGGATACGAACACCAGGTCATGGGACAACACGACACCTCTATTTAACGCGTAGAAGAATATCTGGCTAAACGCAAGGCTCCAGTATAGTGCGATTGTCGTCCACAATCCAAGGAAGAAATTATATCGACGACGAGTCCAGACTCCCCACGCTAGCCAGAGGGGAATCACTATGCAGGGCGGGCATATAAGGAGTACCGCCCCAATGCCAATGGCGGCCGCGGAACCAGTGTTCTGCATTGCCCTTGGCAACATGAGTATCACATATAGGGCCCACCACAGTGCCTGAATGATTAGGCCGGCTGATGTGATATATGATAATTCACGACGTTCCATCGATAGCCATCAGACACCTACACTCATTGAGATATAAGTCACTTTCGAGAATCCGTGCTCCCTGTATCGAGATTTGCCTTGCTCAAAGGTTTTGTCCTTTCACATCTCATAGAAGTATTTGCCTTTGGAATAGATGACCTCGTCACCAGCGATGGCCTCCCCCTCATGCATTGATTTTATCATGTCTACATGAACTGCAGATTCGTTCACTCCGTTGCAGTCCTTGTAAGCTCTTCCTAAGGCACAGTGGATTGTGTCACCTATCTTCTAATCAAAGAGCATATTGAGTGTGAACCTCTTGATTCCCCGATTGGTGCCTATTGCCGTCTCACCGAGATGTCGAGACTCTTCATCTAACTCAATAATCTCCTTCAGAGTCTTCTCTTCCTTCTCCGCAGAGTAGTCGACAACCTCTCCTTTCTCGAACTTCAACCTGACGCCCTCAGTGTCTTTGGCAGTCCTGTGACCTTCATCCCGAGTAGGTGCGTTGTCGCCCTTTGTATAGAACCTTCCATCCCTGATCTCGACAACCCTGTGAACGACACGCCCCGTTATGCCCCAGTCCGCTGTGAATGTAATGATGTCACCCTCTTTAACAGGTCTTCTCTCAAAATAGACTAGTTCTCCGCCTGGAAGTATCGGAAGCATGGATTCAGTCGGGCCAATGACACCATAGAATGACTCATCTGATCTCATTCCAATACCATCTCCCGCTATCTGGGTCTGCTCCTAGATATTCAAATGCCTGCTGAATCAATACCTCTCGTATTGGGAAACGGGTTGGTGGGACACCCTGCTTCAGAAGCTTGTTGTCGCTGGGCCCTCCTTTGGGTCTCAGCCATTCCTTGGTGGAACTTCTTTCTTACAGGTCTCGGCATCAGACTGTTGGCGATTGCCTTGAATACGTTACCCACTTCTTGAAGACAGAAACTATAGACTGCTAATGACTCCTTGAAACGTTCCAGCCCTTCATTCTTCACTTCGCTCATACTTTTTCATCAACATTATCAGAAACTACTATGGATACACGGGAGTTTCCCGTGTCCTCGACTTCAGGGACCCACCGCTCGACCAAGTGGGAATGGGTTTCAGCGACCAAATCATTGACATGATTCGCAGAAGGATGTGAGTCTTTTATGCGTCCTGAGATATGGACTCATGATTTTTTTCTTCCATCACTCACATGAGAGTTCATATCTGCCCCGTTTTGAAGGATTTCATGTATTTGGTAAAAGAACACATGGAGTCACATTAATCCCAACGCCCCCACAGATCCCCTGCGAGGCACCCCTTTTTTCTTTTCTTTTGATGTTGGACTCACCGACTCGATATATTTATCTGTTCAGGCAATTCTAGAGCGAGGTATGACAGAATCAAACGCCCACGCGGAAATGATTCTCAAAATTATGACCGAGTGGAAACAACAGCTATATAGCGAGCTTCAGGCATTCGATGAGGTCATGAAGACAATAATACCAGAAACTCCTATATCCAAGGACACTATTCCGGGGATGGCATTCCAACTTGCGATGAGGTTGAAGGAACAGACCCTCAACGGAATCAAGGATGTGGATATGACTATCTCACAGTGCCTTTTCGAGCAAGGATTCACGATCTCTCAGCAAGTCGAGAAGTAATCCGATTCTTTCTTCAGATCTAGGCTGAACCAACATCATAATTTGATTTTTGGACAGTCGTGGATTTCTATTGTAAAGTATGACCTTAAATAGTGATTCGCCTAAGTAAGGTTGTTCCATATCAACCAGTAGAACGGATACGGCTAGCGGTGTTTATGTACTTACAATCCCCCCCCCCTGATGATAATGATAATGACAGACCTTGGAAGATTGAAAACATCATCAGACGCTTAGAACGTGAATTTGAAGAGGAGAATGACATAAAGAAGCTGACCGTTCTCAAGGCTGAGATCGAGGAACTCAAAAGGAAACTAAGTGAGCTGAAATGACCGATGTGACAACCGAGTTAGTATTGTCCTTTGTCATTTGGCCCTATCTTGTAATGCCCTCAATATATCTCGCTTCATGGATTGACGGGAAACTATCTAATAGGAAAGTGACAAAGAAATGATCTTAGAGTCGATTCATTTCGGGGTTTTGTGTTTCCTCGCTGGCATAGGCTGGCTCATATTGCTTGCCATGATAACTGGCAAATGGCCAATAGGAGAGAAGAAGGAGTGATAGACCTCATAGTGTTGATGATTGTGGGAATATCTTTTTTGGTAGCGAAAATAATAGCATATTGCTGGAGAGGCGGCTTAGATGACTATTGGCTCGACCTGATAGAGAGGTTTGAACAGGCACAGCCAAGAATCGAGTCTGGTGACGGGAATGTTTCGGAATGATGCCAGCATTCCTAATCTCTGCGCTTGTGACTGGAATGGTATTCTTATTCCTCTCAAGCACGAAGGCCATTGAACATACGGTCCATCTCACCTCAAGACTCAATATTTCTCCCTTTCTGATAGGCTTTGTGATGGTTTCTGTTGGCACAGACTTACCGGAGGTCGCAAACTCGATCATGTCGTGTTGGGCAGGGCATGGGGCCATAAATGTGGGAGATAGCATAGGTTCAGTCTTGGCACAGACAACCTTGATATTGGGCCTTATTCCCTTCCTTGCCAATGGCTTCAAGGTCGACCGGAGAGAAATGATGATATTGGGCATCTTTGAGGTCCTTTCACTTGCACTATTGTTATCAATCCTTCAAATTGGCCTGACACAATTGACTGCGCTTCTCTTACTTGTCACTTGGCTGTTGTCGATTTTGTTAATAAGGAGGCTCAATCCCGAGAGGGATGCAGCGAAAGAATATGTTTGGCGTCTAAGCAAAATGAGTATTTACTTTCATCTCATAGCAGCGATAATATCTTTTGCAGGCGTTGCACTCGGATCGTTTGTGGTAATTCAATCAGTAATCATGTTATCGACAGAGATAGGAGTACCAGAGTACCTAGTCAGCTTCTTCGTTATTGGACTAGGCACTTCTCTTCCTGAACTAGGGGTGACTGTTGAGGGCGTCCGCAAGGGACATACTCAACTTGTGCTAGGAAACATTGCTGGGAGCTGTGTCTTTGATAGCCTTGTCGCAGTCTCGGTGGGACCTCTGCTCTTTCCCTCTTTGGTATCAGAAGGAGTTGCTCTGGGGACAGGACTATACACGTTATTTGCCATTGCTGTTGTCTTCTTGACATTATCACTTAGGAAGAAACTAGGCAGGAGAGAAGGCCTATTGTTTGTCATCCTGTATATCCTTTCCTTTTCGTTGCTGTTCATAGGATGATGAGCATTGAAGGATCTTAATTCATGACTTTCTCTCAGTCATTAATAGGACTATGGAGCACCTAAAACCTCTCCCAATGTCCTCTGCATGGATCTGACCTGAGGGGCCGATACTAATAGACGTTCGTTCGCGGATTTCGGGATTGTCCCTAAGATCCTCGGGGACGGAATCGGAAGAGTCAAACTCGTCCGAGTCGTAGTGATGACAGATGCCAACATCGATCCTGCACTGGACACTATGTTACTGAAGACAGACTGCGACGATCCCTGCAAACAACTGAAGAATTTCTTCAGGGAAATGTTTCACGACTCCAGTTTCTAAAAACAAAGCGGGGCCATACGACCTCATGATTTTCTTTCACTCACCCAACATCTTTCGCACGAGTGGGCGCTGTTTGTACTTGAACTTCTCTTCGTCACTGAGTTTATCCCACGGTTTGATAAAGACACCACGACCAAGTCCTGAGTTGTCCGCGCCAGATGTTGCTGAGGTGAACTTCTAGGCATGGCTGGCTATGGGTCGTGCAACGTTCGGCACGTGGGTGATTCTTTTTTCGGAGAGGGCGCTGTTGACACATAATCCAGAGAGATGTGCCGTTTCGGTTCACATCTCGTAGAAGTACTTGCCTTTCGAGTAGATGACTTCGTCGCCTGCGGTGATCTCGCCTTCTATCATGGACTTGATCATGTCGACATGTACCGCACTTTCATTCATACCATTGCAATTCTTGTATGCCCTGCCAAGGGCACAATGGATAGTGTCACCGATTTTCTCGTCAAAGAGCATGTTGAGTGTGTGCCTCTTGATTCCCCGATTGGTGCCTATGGCCATCTCACCGAGACGTCGAGACCCTTCATCTATCTCAATTATCTCCTTCAAAGTCCTCTCTTCCTTCTCCGCAGAGTAGTCGACAACTTCGCCTTTCTCGAACTTCAACCTGACGCCCTCAATAACCTTGCCCTGTTGCATGAAAGGGATGTCGAAGTAGATGTGCCCCTCAACAGAGTTCTCGATGGGTGCAGTAAACACCTCGCCGCTGGGCATGTTGTGTTTCCCATCCGACGCAATCCAAATCCGCCCCTTTGTCTTCGCGTAGAGGTCGGTTTCTGGACCCACGTATCTGATATCATTATGTCTCTCAAGGTGTTCCTTCATCAGGTACATGTTCTTGCTTTCTTCCTTCCAGTCGATGAGGGTTGCTCCATAGACGAAATCCTGATACTCGTTCATACTCATGCCGGCCTGTTGAGCGAAACTTCTGCAGGGATGAACAGTGCTGCACCAGCGCTTGCTGAGGATAATGTCGGATATCTTCTGATTCACCTTGGAAGTCATCATCATTCGCTTCGAGTCTACTCCAGCGAGTGCCTTGGTGTTCATGGGGGCACCAAGGGATATGTATACGTCTGCCTGCTCCGCGAGCGCTTTCATATGCTTAGGGAATACCTGAAGCGTTTCATCATCCGCGCCGTCGTAGAATGCCCGAGATATCTCCTCACTACTCATCAAGGTGACCGTAGACCCACCCGCCTTTGCCACTTCCTTGTGTACTGCGACAGCAAGGTCATGAGATTCTGGGGTGGCACGGATGATGACCATGTCGCCTTTCTTGACTTCTGTACTCCATTCGACCAAAATCTTCGCGTGATGCTCAACTCGGGAATCCATCGTACAACAACCTGAACTTGCTCACACTGCACGCTCAACATATAGGTTGTGTATCGAGTATCGGACTTCTTTCTAAGCGTGTATTGACCATGGCTTCAAGCCCATTTAATAGTGGGTAGTGCGGAACATGCGGCAGAGCGATGATAGCAGCAACACTTGTCCTCATAATCTTTATCGTCACGCTTGTCGTGATAATTTCAGAGAAGGTCAATGAAACCGCTACTGTGTTATTTGGCATGTGTTTGGCAGGAGTAGTCCTCTTTTTTGAAGGAATAGAATTTCCAGATATGTTACAGCTAATCCAATGGGATGCGATAATTTTTGTAACAGCTATGATGATAGTCGTTTCGGTGGCTGGCTCGTCAGGTATGTTTCGCTACATTGCCCTCCTGCTGGTGAGAGGCACAAAAGGCGACCCAATGCAAGTGTTCCTTGCATTCATGAACTTGGTTTTCGTGCTCTCTTTTGTCTTCGATCCATTGCCGACGATGCTCGTAATGGGTTCCTTCACAATTGAGGTATGTCAAGCTCTTGACATTGATTTCAGACCAATCCTAATCTCCGAGGTCATAGTTGCGAACTATGCCTCGATACCCTCCGTCGTTGGCTCTGTGCCTAATCTGGTGATTGTCGTATTTGCCGGCATCGATGTCGGGTTCATGTTCATAGCTCTGCTTCCCCTAGCAATCATTATGCATGTTGTGACCGTTTGGTGCCTATTGAGATACTACAAGGATAAGCTTGTAACGGGCGAGGGCAGCGATGTTAATCTCCTTATGATGATCAAACCAGATACGATGATAAAATCGCGTCATGATTTCTATCTCTCCATTATCGCTCTGGGGCTTCTGGTACTGGGCTTCACGCTGGGTCCAAGTGTGGGCTTTGAGGCGAGCTTGATTGCCATGCTCGTCGCTTCGGGTATGCTCATCTCTTCTCACGAACGGGCAAAGGACCTTCTAAGACGCTTGTCGTGGGATACTGTATTCTTCCTCATTGGACTCTTTGGCCTGATTGTGGCGTTGGAACAGACTGGCCTGATAGCTTTGCTTGTTGAAGGCTTTGGCGCAGTCATTGGCGATAACCCGTTTCTTGCAATCCTTGCTCTGATTTGGATTCCAGGTCTGGTTCTCTCCATAATTGATAACATCCCCGTAGCAGCGCTTCTTTCGCCTCTTGCAGTGAGCTTTGGAGGCAGTAACCCAGCGGTCCCGTTGTCATTACTGATTGGTGCGAATGTTGGTGGGTATATTATCCCATTCGGAGATGCCCCGAATATGATTGCTGTGAGCTTGGCTGCTGAGAAGGGAAAGCCAATCACATTCCGAGAGTTCACGCGTATTGCATTTCCATTGGGGTTGTTGCACCTTGTTATGGGTACAATCTATATGTTCGCGCTTGTGTTCATTCTGGCCTAATTCCTAATCGAACTTGACCTTGGTGAAGTAGACGGGGTCGCTATCGGAATATGAGAAGCCCATTCTCTCATACAGAAGCTGTGCGGGTCGGTTTTCTTCAAAGAAATGTAGAACCACAATTGGAATATCATTGAGTAATTCATCAGCTACGGCACGGATGCATGATGACGCAAGACCCCTTCTTCTGAAATCGGGAAGCGTGGCCACGTTGCCAATCTCAGCACCGAATCGAGTTACATAATGAACTCCTGCTACGCAGACAATATTCTCCTTTACATCGCGAATGCCATAAAAGGGGCCGAGCTCAAGAACGCTTGGTGTCCACGCAGGGATTCCACAGTTGATGTAGAGTCTCCGTAGATCATCTGCATCTAGCGGAGAGAGTTTCTCTGGCGGGACATCTCCCCACTCGCTCAAGCTCGATGAATTGTCTGCGATCATCTGACGTTCGCGAATCGGCACTACATTATCACACACCGAGCTTAGAATCTTCAGTTGATCTTCGCTGCAAATAATTACTAGAGATTGTCCTCGTATCTGGTCATCGAAATCGTGCAGAAGTGTATACAAGCTGGTTGAGCTCTCTGCCCAGAACGCTCCTGCAAGGAAGTCAAGATCATGGTACAGAGAGAATGCGGCCGTTAGCTTTCCATCTTGTTTCAGAATGCGTATATCACACCAAGGCTTGAGCTGCGTACAATCAGCAATCATGGTGATATTGGCAAGCGGCTTGGCAGCCAAAATGCCCATGAGCTCATCCACATTGCTCTCATCCAATTCTTCAATCAAGTCTGTGTGTCACCGCACCATTCTACCACAATAGTATCTGAAAACTGTTTATGCCTCACGAATCGCGTTGTCTACAGCTCCTGCAAGGCTGTAAAGTTATTAGGCTTCGCTACATGAGATACAATGGGGGGATAGTAAATTGAATTCGAAACACATTATTGCGTTGCTTTTCATATTACTACCGATTGCCGTTTTCTTGTTCATGATGCAAACAGCTTCTGTCCATGATAGCGCGTCGTTTGTGGTGGTGCTTGTGATTTGGCCAATGCTGGTTTGCCTTGGGTTATACTTTGCATCTCTCCACCACACCAAGATAACTACTCCTGTTACTTGGAACCTGCACAGCCGGCCCATAGACACATCAATTGTGCACAGAGTCATTAGGGACATGGCAACTAAGGAGGAGGCCGTGATTGATGGCGATTATGCAATATCATTCAGAAAGGCCATGCAAGACGAAGAGATCTGGGTATTCAGTCAAATCAGTCGAGATTCCAAGTGGATTATCACTGATGACCGCGGGAACGATATCAACAACAAGCCCTTGAACTTCTTCGATGGTATTGCCCGGATAGAGGTCATTGACTACTAATGGGGACTAGTGGAGGGGTTCATTCGCCAAAGTATCAATCTGCGAACCATATAGTCCCCTTAGTTAATGTTAAGTAGAGGTGTGCAAAGCATCGGCCGTCTGAGCATACCTCGAACGGGGGTGCGATATTGGAAACGCATGTGACGATTCTCAAGTCCCACCTTGACGAAGCCAATCTCGAAAAGATATTGGCGGTTCCCAACGAACATGTTCATCGTTTCATAGCTGAGGCTATCGAGCTTTGCAATCCATCCTCCGTCTTTGTTGTTACTGATGATCCCGATGATATCGCTCGAGTGCGTAGAATGGCAATTGAAACGGGTGAAGAAGCCCCTCTTGCCACAGAGGGACACACAATTCATTATGATGGTCTTCACGATCAAGCTCGAGACAAGGCACGTACGCGTTATCTGGTGCCTGAGGGCGAAACTCTCGGCAAGAACCTACGGCAAATCGAACGCAAGAAAGGTCTAGAAGAGGTAAGAGGATTTCTCAAAAACAGCATGAAGAACAAAGAGATGGTTGTCCGGTTCTTCTGTTTGGGTCCAATCGACTCACTCTTTTCTGTTCCATGCATTCAATTGACTGACTCGTTCTACGTTGCCCATAGTGAAGATATCTTGTATCGCTCGGGGTACGAGTACTTCAAGAGCATTGGCAACAAGAACGATTTCTTCAGGTTCCTCCACTCAGCAAGCCGGTTGAATCGATTTGTTTCGGTAGACGTCAAGGCACGCCGAGTGAGCATCGATTACACCAAGGACACTGTTTACATCACAAACACACAGTACGCTGGCAACACTATAGGTTTCAAAAAGCTGGCTCTACGACTTGCTATTCGCAAAGCTAACCGTGAGGGATGGCTGGCTGAACACATGTTCATCATGACAGTGCTTGGTCCTAACGGTCGAAGGAGTCACTTCACAGGTGCTTATCCCTCCGGATGCGGCAAAACATCAACATCGATGGTCAAGGGTGAAACGATTATCGGTGATGACCTTGCTTATCTACGTCACCACAAAGGCGAGGTATACACAGCGAATGTGGAATCTGGCATCTTCGGCATCATTCGAAGCGTGAATAGCGATGATGACCCTGTGATTTGGAATGTTCTTAACCGTCCTGGTGAGGTGATTTTCTCCAACGTCCTAATCGCGAATGGAAATCCGTATTGGATAGGAGACGGTCGTGAAATTCCAGAGAAAGGCATTAACTACTCTGGGGACTGGTTCAAAGGTAAGACGGACAAGAAAGGGAATGAGATAAGACACTCACACAAGAATGCTCGCTACACAATCAAGCTTTCAGAGCTCAATAATCTGGATCCAAAGGCGGATGACCCCGAAGGCGTTCCGCTTCATGGCATAATCTATGGTGGTCGAGATCCTGATACTTGGGTGCCAGTTCAGCAGTCCTTCAACTGGGCACATGGAGTCCTCACAATGGGTGCTAGTCTGGAATCCGAATCGACAGCAGCTACACTGGGGAAAGAAGGCATCAGAACCTTCCAACCTTTTGCTAACCTGGATTTCATCTCGATTCCTTTGGGGCGCTATATTCAGAATCATCTAGACTTTGTGAAAGGCCTCGAAAAAATACCGAAAATCTTCAGTGTTAATTATTTCCTTCGTGACAAAGATGGGAACTACCTCAATGGGAAACAAGCTAAGAGGGTGTGGCTCAAGTGGATGGAGCTACGAGTTCACGGAGAGGTGGACGCCCTCACAACTCCGATTGGATACATCCCGAAATATGATGACCTGAAACGTCTATTCAAGAGTGTTCTCAACCAGGACTACAAAAGGAAGGACTACGAACAGCAGTTTGAGATTGAAGTCACTGAGTTGCTGGCGAAAATTAGGAGAATCCGGAGAAAATACCGAGCGAGCGTGCCAGATGCTCCAGACATTCTGTACAGGCTGCTTAACGCGCAAAAATACCGGCTCCTTGCAGCCAGAGCTCCATTCGGGGAC
>DAOWNS010000140.1 GCA_030642465.1 Candidatus Thorarchaeota archaeon
CGGGCTTTGCTGGCTCCTCTGTTGGGGCAGTCGCTATTTCCTCAGCACTCTCTTCTTCAACTACAGGCACGGGCTCTTCTTCTGGCAGCTCCTCTTTCACGGGAGATTCTGCTTCTTCTTCGGACTCAATTTCGGTCGTTTTAGGAGCCTTTTCTTTTATTTCTGCCAGCTCTTGGTCAAGCATCGCACCGACTCTCTCAGTTAGTTTCGATGTGTGCGCCTGCACTTCAATCATCTTGAAAGCTTTGATTGCTAAATCAAGAATAAGGGCGTCAGGAGCTCGAACCCAAATTTTTCCATTCTGAGCGACCACTGCTTCAATTCGAAGCTTGTCCTTGATCATATTGATCATCGAACCCGACCGTCCGATTACTCTTGGTATCTTTGCGGGACCTATATCGAGAATCATGCCTTCAGTAAGCAGCCCCAGTTCTCTCCCTTTGAGTGTAAGGAATGGGCCGCTATTTCTGTCAAAAGCGGTGATCTCTGCTGCGATCACATCGCCAATGTCAAAGTAGCGGGAAATGTCATCATCATAGGGACGTCTTAGCGCATTGTTAGCGTGAAGTGATGCGCCATAAGGTCCGGTAATGTCGACCTTCCAGTTGTTTCCTGCAACTCTAGTAATGGTACCTATAACAAGGTCGCCCTCACTGGGGATGTACACCCCCTCAAGAGGAACTACCTTCACAGTGTTTCCACGTAATTCTGCGAGACCTGCTAATGCCGAGTAAATCTTACCTTCCTCGTCATAGGTCCCCATGGAGGAGCGATATCGGCCCTCCGCGAGTAGTTCTCCTGGAACTACTACTTCTCTCTTTTTGAAATAAACAGTCAATCAATTTCCCTCGTTCTGTATTCATACTTATTCTTTGTTTTCTGATATTCATTCGATGCTTCGCATTCCGCGACTGTCATCTAACAACGTCAATTCGTATTTGTCCCTTTGTCAACTTGTTCAAGTCATCGTAGAGCGCCTGTCTAAGAGATGCAGGCATCTCAACGAGTCCAGTCCACGAGCCATCCGGTCCCCAAGAATCAGATTTAACGACTCCAGCTTTTGCCACAATATTGTACCCCTTGCCGGCAAATGAGGCAGGAAGTGTTATACTTAGTTTAACACTCTCAAAAGAGATGGGTATTATCACTAGAAGCGCCTTCACCACTCGTGGAACCTGTTCATCAACTCTGATGAAGGGATCAACTCGTACCTTGGCTTCTTCCATCGCTTGCCGAATTCGGTCTGGTGGATGAGGATGTCCAGTTTGGGGGTTCATAGCTCTCTTAGCTATATCTTTGATGATTGCCTCAGTCTTCTCCTCGACGAGTTGGATTCTCTGTTCGTGTGTCAATTTGAACTCGCCATGCTTGAGAATCTCAGGTGCTACCGTGAACACCTCACTTGAACCAAAAGCATCCTTTACGAGAATTTCAGTCGCACGCGACCCTCTCTTAGCGTCATCATAGATTTCGAAAGACTTCAAAATGTCCTCCATGGGTACTTCTTCCCCACGTCTGTAATCAAATGCTAGGTCTGGATCAACAAACAGTTCGAAGCGGTTACCTTCCCTGTCAATGCCAATAACAACGGCATCCAGTTCGAGCCATTTATCACCGCTTTTTCTGGAACCCATCAATTGTCAGGTCAACTCCTATGGTTTCTTTTCTGATTCTACGGGGGAAAGATGCCGTTCTACTTCTTCGTGGGAGAGCTTGTAGAAAATCCCTGTGCTCACGGGGATCTTGGCTATCTCCACATTCCTAGAAGTTAGCTCGGAATCGGTAGTCTGACGAAGAGTATCCAGAGCAAGATTGATTGCTTGAGCAATCTTCATCTTGGGTTTGTAATGTGTTTCGAGATACTCGCCAGCTCTGTTGCTTCCCCGGCCAATTACGGCCGCCAAGAAGCCCCAGTATGTGCCTACTGGATCGGTAACGAACAATTTGGGCGAAGCATCGTGGTCAACCGATCCAATAATCATTGCAACGCCATAGGGACGTGCACCACCGGTCTGGGTGAACTGCGCTTTAATGTCACATATGTACTCAGCCACGGCTTCACCAGGGACTGGTTCTTCAAAGGTAAGCCAATACGACTGTGCTTTTATCCGTGCATTTTCAATCAGTCTTCTTGCGTCAGCCATGAGACCCGATGTAGCGATCCCGAGGTGTTCATCTATCTTGGAGATTTTCTCCACGCTGTCTGGCTCCTGTAGCGGCTTCGTAATCTTTTCAGCAAGCATCGCTACACCTTCGTTGCAGAGAATCCCAATAGAAGTCGCCCCCTGCTCCACTGCCTTCTTTGCATATTCGGCCGCAAAGATTCTGCCTTCGGGGCTGAATATGCTGGTACTCATATCGTACCCAGCACCAGAAATACCAAACACTGCAATGTTCCTCCAAGTAGTCTCCAGCATTACCCACTGGAAGCTAGAATCTCGTGCGGTTGGCACTACCTGGCAGTTCCAGCAGGGACACATCGGACTGCCTATGTGACATTGGCCCTAGGCCATTGTACACTAGGCTCAATCGGCTAGCTTGGAAATTGATTCATAAAGCTTCTGGTCTAGTTGTGCCACTTCCGCCAGTCAATCTGGCCAGTTTCAGTCCTGAAGCATGTAAAGATACACAACGAACCCAATGGAAATTACAAGAGTAGCGATGCCAATGTTGCTATCGAACATCACCCACGAAATTGCTGTCGCCAGAATCAGAGTGAAAATAATCTCAAGCCAACCGGCCCGTATTTCGGTAAGATAGAATCTGGAATTGATGATTGTCGTAATGAGAGCGATGAAGAAACCAACCATGAGCAGGATTTCAATCACCGGAACTAGAACGGAGTTGATTTCCAATAACCAGTTAACAGGACTTGTATCGATGACTTCAGGTGTAGACCAATACCAGAAAGCCACTCCAAGTATCAAAAACACGAGCGAGAATATCGCCGTAATAATCGTGGATCGCACGAACTCTTTTTTCTCAATCGCGTCGCTCACTGTGCCTAACACCGACCTTGGCTTCGGGGACATTTCTGTTTCCCACTTAAAGATACCGACAAGATAGCACTCGCTCTAGTGATCATAGCCTTCATGTGCGCTTGCATCCAATGCATCAAGGAGAAAATGATTCACTTCTTCATCGTGCTGCGGAAGTGTGTCTAGATTTATGCTCACGCGGTTTCGTAGCCTCTTGATCTGCATTGCTACCACATACGAAAAGGCTGCGAGTATTCCTGCGATTGCGCTTGGCGAAGCACTAAATGTGAAGGATGCAACCAGTCCCATCAGTTCAGACACTAATGCAATGACGAAAACAGCAATGAAAATGCCGCGGATTGATTTTATCAGCTCACTGGCCGCAGCAGCTGGTGCAACCATAATCGCGTAGACCAATATTGCACCCACAGCTTTGGTTGCAAGTGCGATTGCTAGAGCAGAGGTAATAAGCATGAGGTAGTGGTAGGCTCGAGCATTCATGCCGTGAGCAATGGATCCCTCCATGTCAACACTCACGTAGATGAACTCTTTGTTGAATATGAGTGTAATCAGAACTAGTACTATGGCTGTTACAGCCAAGAGAGCTACGTCGAAATTGGTAAGCAGAAGGATATCACCGATGAGATAACCCCATATCTGTGGCACCTGTGTGGGAGGGATATAATACATCAGAAAGACCGCTATGCTCATCGAGAGGGCAAAAGATACGCCAACAGCGACTTCCATCTTCTCTGTCATACCGGTTTCCCCTGCATATCCGGTAACCAATGCAACAAAAACGCTGAACAACAATGCTCCGAGAATTGGGTCAAACCAAGGCACCAGACCTGAATGCTGTAGGAATAAACCGAGTGCCGCGCCACCCAAGGCAGCATGAGCAACTCCAGAAGTCATGAAGGAAAGACCCCGAAAGACCAGGAATGTACCACTTGTGGACGCGACTACTGCAATCAGGAAAGCACCAATCAGAGCGCGCTGCACAAAGGGCACCGAGAGAGTTTGAATCAAAAGGTCAATAATGGCGATCAACTCCTGAATCATGTGTAACACAGTATCTGTGTCCCGCATACTCGATGACTCTTGCCGTGGGTCCATATACCTTCTCCAGAAGCTCCGTGTTCATCATGTCGCAAGGCGTGCCTACACCAACGACTGTGTTCTTCAGTAATAGCACATCTTGAACCAGTGTGTGAATCGGGTTGAGATCGTGCGTGACCATAACTATGTTTACTTCGTGTTCATTACGATACTCACCGAGCGCCTCCACGATCATGTCTTGACTCTCATGGTCCGTCCCAGCGAGAGGCTCATCTAGCATCAGGATCGGTCCATCGCCCGCGAGAGCTCTAGCAACTAACACCCTCTGGCGTTGTCCACCTGAGAGTTCAGGAAAGGGTCGATCCCAGAGGTCTGCCATATTCACTCTCTTAAGCGCATCCCGAGCCATTTCCTTGTCCTTGGCAGATGCGAACCGTGGCGGCGGTTTTTTCAGTAGCCTAGACATCAATACAATATCTTTGACTTTCAGAGGCACAGAAAGCCCAATACGGTCTCGCTGAGGCACATAACGAACAAGCTTCCGTATCTTCTTGTTCTCGCGAACTGAGTCATAACCAAGGACCTTCACTTGCCCCCGAACGGGTTTGATTAGACCCAAAGCTGTCTTTAGTAGAGTGCTTTTGCCCGAACCATTTGGCCCTACTATGGCCATGAATGTGGGCGACTCTATCCTGAAGTTTACATTATAGAGAGCTAGCTCTCCATTGGGGTACTTCACTGCCAAGTCCTTGACTTCGAAAAGGAACTGTTGCGTCATCTTGTCATACCTCCACCAAACGCGTCAGCACACTAGCCACACCTTTATGAAGTTAATAACATACCCAACTGCTACAAGCTGGTGAGAAACCATGAAAGTGACTCAAGCGAGAAGCCTCATGGCCATCCTATTACTGTCCCTGATTATAGGCAGCATAATACCCTGCGCAACTGCCCAAGAAGAACCAGTATTGAGGGTTGTTGCGTCAATCTCACCACTAGCCGGAATTGCGGATGAGATTGGAGGAAACAAAGCGGAAACCTTGGCTCTGTTGCCTGAAGGGGTTGAACCTCATGTGTTTCAGGTAACAACAGAAATCCTCGATGTTGCTAACTCTGCAGATCTACTGATTCTTACAGGGCATTTCGCATGGGAGAAAGAGCTGGTCAGTCAAACAGGCAAACCGTTCATTACGCTTGAAGATTTTGAGGGTTTTGGTGCTGAACTGTCGCCAATGCCAGGAGAAGAAAGCAATCACGCAACTGCACA
>DAOWNS010000309.1 GCA_030642465.1 Candidatus Thorarchaeota archaeon
CAGCGTATTTCACAGCTCGTGCAATCTGCGAAACAGGGATGCTTGCAGGCTACATATCAGACATGATTGCCATCCCTGCAGTGCTATTGTTGCGCCTAACGTTTCAGTCCGTGGTCGTATTCATGTCTATGCTTGAAACCCTCCAAGTTGCCGCGATAGCGATGTTGATTCATATGAAACTGGGACGGTTCACCGGTGTTCGCGGCAGGGACATAGCGAAGGCAGTGTCCATCGGCATGGTTCTCAGCACATTCGTTGGCTCACTGATGATTTATGCGATATATGTGACATATGGCTTTGGAGGCTCTGAGTTTCCGAGCCCAGCAGCACAGCTCTTTGGTTTCATTTTGTTGAGCTTGCAGGGAATAGGAAACCTTGAGGTTCCAGGAGCAAATCAGTTCCCAGGAATGCCCCCGGAGTTGGCTTTCCTCTATCTTATTGCATTTTCAGTTGCGGGCTTCATTGCAGGGAGTGAACTAGGCAAGAGGGACTTGAGTCCCATGAGTTTCATCGTTGGTGTTCTGATCCCACCTGCAACAGCATTGGCGATGCTGTTTGGCGCATACATAGACTATAGAGTCAAGAAGGAAGACGGTTTCCAGCCTGATCCCGTGGACTTTGAAACCACATCTAGTCCTCTTCGCAAGAAAATGAGCCGCATTCTCAGCGGCATCATAGCAGGAGAAGCGATAGTTGTTGCGATATGGGTAGTCTGGAGTGCAATCATCCTATTTGTCTAGGTGGCGTCCTCAAAGCATTCGACCAAACGCGAGGGTTTAGCGCTTGTACGTGTCTTCAAGAGCCTTATCCCATTCGTCGGGTTCTTCTTTGGCCTTACGCTTTTTCTTGGCTTTCTTGCGCGCCCTTCGAGCTTTGACCGCGGCTTTCTTTTTCTTCTTCAGCTCTGCGCG
This sequence comes from Candidatus Thorarchaeota archaeon, assembly GCA_030642465.1. GTDB lineage: Archaea > Asgardarchaeota > Thorarchaeia > Thorarchaeales > Thorarchaeaceae > WTCK01. Next base: position 912 of record DAOWNS010000309.1, read on the forward strand.
ACGTTTCTTCATTGCTTCCTTCTCTTCATTGGTCAGCTCCACTACTTCTACCGCTTCACGCTTTGAGTACCATCCTATAATCACAGAAACAAAAACAAAGAGCAATGAGATCGGAAGAAGGAAGATTAGTATGAACTCTATTTCGAGAAGCTCCGCACTGAATTCCACTCCTGGGGGGAGACTGAGCATGGCAACAAACAATGCGGGACTCATCATCAAGAATGAGATGAGCACTACACCTAGGAAACGCATTGCCGACCCCGTAATGGTTGAGCTAATCACATAGCTCTCTGATGGAGCAGCCGCCTTAGCTGTGAGCTCTTCTCTTGCATTGGGATCAGTTAATAGTATTTCATCAACAAAGTGTTGCAGACGACGCACATCACTCACGGCATCAAGGTTCTCAAGAGCCTCGGTACCACCGAACATTTTCCGTTCAATCGCCTCTCTAAGAAATGAAAATGCTGTTGCACCGGAAGCACGGCTCATTGCTGTTGTCCTAACCTTCTCCCCGCGCTCAATAGCATCCTGTTTCCGAGTGGCTTGGCGAAGCGCTAAGAGCTGTGTCTTGAGGGTTTCCTCCCGTTCTTCTACCGGCTTACCCACCGAATGACTATAGATCATCTGATAGCTAAACTCCAAATAGGCGAAGGAAACAAGTGCCAGAATCTGTGGAGAACTCGTGAGAAACATAACGATATCAATTGGGAAAATCGTGAAGTTGGGAACCGTCAGACCTCTGAAGGCGCCTATAATTAGAATAGATTGAATTGAAAGAAAAGCACCGCCAGAGAACTTGTGGTCCATTCTTACCAGTGATTGCAGAAACAAGACAACACCAAGACCGGCCAACAGGAAGAAGAGAAAGCTGAATGTGTTGTCCCAGAGAGACAGCATAACACCAATCAAATCCATTTGGAAGCTCTGGAAGACCAAATTGACGTCTGAGATTGGACCATTTACTCCATAGGGCTGCAAATTCCAGAATTTCAGAACCAGTGTGTTATACAACCAAGCAACCATCTGATCGGGCAACTGTCCTCCGATAAGCGCTGCTGTCAATCCGTTCATTATCAGAACGGACAGGAAGAAAGCAAGTAAGGAGAGAAGATGAAAGACTGTAACCACAAAATCGTATGGAGCACCCCAACCCCATACGCTTGACTCATCCAAGGCCATATAGACTAGGTAAGCCATGTATGTGAAAGTAGCAGTTGAAAGGATTCGCAGAATCCATGTGACAGCCTTCAAAACATCGCAACCCCCATTCTCTTTGCATTTTCATACTGCTTGATGATGGTAGGCAAGAAATCTGCAGGTCCCACGTTAACCACAGTTATTCCAAAACGTGCTAATGCGCGTGTGATTTTGCTGCGCCGCTCCCAGAGCTCCTCCGAACCAGCCTCAGCAAGGACTTTCTCCACCGGACCAAACTGACCGACCGGAACCTCAAACCAAGGACCGAATGGACTAATCACCATAGCCTTGTGACCGTTCGCAATCACAGTCTTCATGGCATTCAACAAGGGAGCAGGACTCTCTTCAAGATCAGTCAGCCAGATGAATAACGAGCGTTTTCTTGTCTGCCGAGTGACGTACTCAACTGCGGACTCGTAGTCACTCCAACCGGTTGGCTCAGCCATTGCAAGGGATTCCAAGACGCC
>DAOWNS010000115.1 GCA_030642465.1 Candidatus Thorarchaeota archaeon
CAAGCGAAATCCTCGATGTTGAAGAAGGAGTGGATCCTCAGATAGTACTGGCTGACGAAAGGTATTCCATAATCGGCGAGATTCTGTGCGATGTGTACGAGCCGGGTCAAGCGAAATGGAGCTGGAGTGACTCGTTGGATAGAGTGTTCCTCAATCGGTACCTCGGACTACCCGTGTTTCTGGTGATAATCTGGTCTATGTTTACTTTCACATTTCAGGCATCAGCTGTCTTCATGGCGATTATAGAAGCGATCTTTGAATGGATAGGCAGCTATACTTCTCAGATTCCAATCCCATGGCTTGCATCATTGCTCACAGATGGCGTAATTGGGGGAGTTGGTTTCATACTTGTATTCGTCCCACCGATAATGTTCATGTACTTTGCAATCTCAGTCCTAGAAGATAGCGGGTATCTCACGAGAGCTGCATTCGTTATGGACCGCATCATGGTCAGAATGGGCTTGCAGGGTAGGTCATTCATACCACTTCTACTGGGATTTGGGTGTACTGTACCAGCCATTATGGCAGCGAGGACAGTGGACGGCGAATCAAATCGATTGACCACAATTCTAGTGAGCCCACTCATGTCATGTGCCGCAAGATTGCCAGTCTATGTACTGATTGCGGGAGTTTTCTTCCCGGACATTGCGGGGACCATTGTATTCCTGCTGTACATCTTGGGGATTGTAATGGCGGTCACTATGGCACTGGTCTTCAAGAAGACCATCTTCAGGGAGGAGTCTACACCATTGCTTATGGAGCTCCCGATGTATCAAGTCCCAACGTTTCATGGGTCCATCATCCATATGTGGGAGAGAACATCGCTCTTCCTGAAGAAAGCAGGAACATATCTTCTGGCAGGGGCCATTATCCTCTGGTTCATATCGAACACTGGTCCAGGTGGATTTGGCGTGCCTGTTGAGGAGTCCTACGTTAGCATACTCGGGCACTTCTTCGAGCCGATTTTTGCACCGCTAGGCTTCAACTGGCAGATTGTCGCCGCTCTAGTATTTGGCTTACTGGCGAAGGAAGTAGTCGTCGAAGCAATTGGTATCATCTACGCAGTTCAAGGAGAAGCTGCATTAGCTGGGGCTTTGGCTGCAAGCATCACCCCAGTTTCGGCACTCGCGCTCATGGTGTTTGTTTTGCTTTACACGCCCTGTATCGCAGTGATTGGCACTATAAGAAAGGAAACAGGATCCAACAAATGGACTGTGTTCTCAGTAGCATACCAGATAGTGCTAGCATACGTGGCGGCGCTTGTCATAGTTGTCGTAGGAGGGTTGTTAGTTGGATAGAAGTGGAGGGTTCCATTCGAGTACGTCTTCGGATTTCAGAAATTCGGCCACGTTCGCTGCGCTTGGTGGCGCAGGATACGGTATACTTGGAGTATTGCAGATTCTCGTGGGAATCGACCTGGTGAACTCCAGCTCGACCATTAATGACCCAATAGGCGGAATCATGCTGGTTGTTGTTGCGCTTGTATTCATTTTCGGAGTTCGTCCTCTACTTGCAGAGGATCAGGAGGGCTACGCCTACTTGGCAGTTGGAGCGATTCTGGGAGGCATTCTTTTTGTTCTGCAGCTTGTCATACTGGGGACCAACGCTTTGGGTTGGTTGCTGCAACTTGAAGACTGGAGCGAGTGGACTCTTCTCAGCGACGTAACGCCCGCCCTATTGCTCTTCATTCCCGTTCTCATGGTAATGATACCGATGCACAAGGAACGTGGGGGAAGGAAAACGGATACGGACAATGAGAATGGGGGCGAAGACTAGTGCTCAAGAAGATACTCCAGCTATTGGTTAATGACGGCATCCTCTACAAGAGAGAGATGGCTGAACGTGTAGGAGTGCAGACGGAAACCCTAGATGACATGTTGAAGATTCTGCTTGAGAGAGGCTACCTCAGGCTCTCTGAATGCGAAACCTCTGAGAATATTGTTTGTTCGAGCTGTCCTTCTGCAGACAGCTGCAATACGGAGGTATCAGGACAAGCATACTACGTGACTGCAAAAGGCAAGAGATACGCAAAGCATTAAGGAGGGAATGGCGATTATTCACGGAAAAATCAAGGCGACCAACCGAAGCAGAGCCGACTCGAAGCTTACAAGAACCCTTCAGGAGTACATCAAGACAATTCACATTCTTGAGAAAGAGAAAGGCTCAGCTACAGTTACTGATATCGCTAACTCATTAGGTGTTAAAGCGCCAAGTGTTACTTCTGCCCTCAAGAGACTTCATGATCTGGGAATGGCTAAGTATCATCCCTACAGAAGTGTAACCCTGACAAAAAAAGGGAAGAAGATAGGCGAGCACCTTGAGAGGGTTCATAACATACTGAGAAATTTCTTCATGTTCATAGGTATTGAAGAGAAGATCGCCAGCATAGACGCTTGTGAGATCGAACACATCGCTCACCCTGAAACAATCGGTCGCGTTACCAAGTTCGTCGAGTTCATCCAGACAGCACCCCAGAAACCCAAATGGCTGAATCACTTCGAGGAGTTCGCTGCAACTGGTGAGCGTCCGGAAGACTGTAATTGCTAAAACAATCACTTGCAAAAATGCAATTTTCGAGCAAGTTCCTTGTTTCGGAATCCTTAATAGCAAATTTGTCCTACATCGGACTCGGGGAGAAAGGGAAATGGTTAGCTTAGATGCTATCCGTACGCAAACCGAAAGATTTTTAAGGCCGCGCGCGAGTATATATAAGTGTAACGGATTCGACGGGGACTAAGCAGAATCTGGCCGATTTTTTGAGCCGTAGCACCACTGGAAAAGCCACCACAGCGTCTACGAAAGACCACCACAGTACTGCCTAGTGTCCAGTAATCCGAGGGAGAGGTAACAAGAAGATGGCATCAAAAATGAACCGCACCGGGAAACAGGAAGAACGCGCACGCAATAAGTCCGGATTCACATGTTCAGAGTGCGGAGGGACTGAAATCGTGCAGGACCTTGAGAAGGGGGAGAGAATCTGCGCCGCGTGTGGTCTTGTGATCAGCGATCATAGAATAGACACAGGCCCAGAGTGGAGAGCTTTTACAGCTGATGAGAAAGATGCACGTTCGAGGACTGGAGCACCAACGAACTATGCTATCCATGACAAGGGTCTCTCAACTATGATTGACTGGAGAGACCATGACTCACAGGGCAAGCGATTCACGGCCAAAAAGAGGTCTGAAATCTACAGACTTCGTAAATGGCAGATTAGGACACGAGTTCACAGCTCTGTGGATAGAAATCTAGCACAGGCCATGAGCGAGCTTGATAGGCTGGCTTCACAACTTGGACTTACAAGGAGCATCAAAGAGCTTGCAGCAGTCCTGTACAGGAAACTCATCATTCGAAGACTTGCACGCAGCAGATCAATAGACGCCATGGTCGGAGCATCAATCTACGCCGCATGTAGATTAAGAAGCGCTCCAAGGTCGCTCGAAGAGATATCAAGACACTCTCGCGTGTCCAAGAAGAAGATTGGACAACACTACAGGCTTCTTGTTGAAAAGCTTGGATTGAGAATGCCCATCTCAGAGCCCGCCAACTATGTTCCAAGATTCATCACGCAACTGGGTCTTCCAGGCAAGGTTCAGCGCAGAGTTTTGGAAATTCTTGAGGATGCGAAGAAGCAGAGAAGCCTCATTACTGGGAGAGACCCCAGAGGACTTGCAGCAGCGGCTATCTATATCGCATCTATCCTAGAAGACAGTAGAGTAACCCAGCGTGATATCGCAATGGCCGCCGGAGTGACTGAAGTGACTGTCAGGAATAGGTACAAGGAACTAGTGAAAAGGCTCAACATCACTATGGCTCCATAATGCTAAGTGGGCTGCAGTACGGCTGCAGCCGACCTTCTTATTTTCTGCAATACTGGATCAAACGCATCAGAATCCAAGCTCGTCAATTCTCTCGAAGAACGATTTTGTGAGAAATGCTCGGTACTTGAAGCCGCCCCAACCAGACTCTTCCATGAGATGAGTTATTTCGCCCAACATCTCCTCACGAGTGACAACTTTAACATCGAAGATTTCACGTGTATCTATGGGCTTCATCTCACCACCAGTCGCCTTGACCAAGAAAACAAGCGACCGCCACGGTATGACTCCATCGCTGCACACTACATCTAGAGTGAGGTCCAGAACGAATCTGATGAGTTGTATATCGAGACCAGTTTCCTCGTGCATCTCACGTACAGCTGCCTTCCGCAAGGACTCTCCAAAATTGGCACCTCCTGAAGGGGCTCTGAAGATTCCTGACCCAGCATAGCCCGGTTTCTGTATTCCAACGTAGCCCCCTTCATAGGGTATGAAACACGTTATGTCATGGTATCGATTCTTGGAAGCACTTCGTTTCACAAGCTCACACTCGAACTCAGCGAAATCCGCTCTAAAATGAAGTCGTCTGGGTTCTCCATATTCGGTGATGATGGACTCGAGTTCAGCAGCGTCTATGTCGTTCAGTTGTTTCGCCATCATGTACGCAATCTAGGACAGAGAAAAAGATTGTGTGCCTCGACATACTTTTACGTGTTCGCGCAATAGAATTAACGGTTTCAAGCGAGGAGATAGTACTTGTGGATAAAAGAATTGGAGACATACTAGTCCGAACATACATCGGAAGCATCACTGCACTAAGTGTTGATGCAGTTGTTAATGCTGCTAACTCGGACCTATGGATGGGCTCTGGTGTCGCTGGTGCCATCAAGAGAAGGGGGGGTGACATCATAGAACAGGAAGCGATGGCTCAAGGACCCATTAAGCCGGGCGAAGCAGTCATCACCAGTGCGGGATCGCTCTCCGCCAAATATGTAATTCATTGCGCAGGAATGGCACCAGGGGAACCTGCCACTTATGATAGCGTAAAATCATCAGTTCAAGAAGCGCTCAGATTGGCAATGGAGAATGAGTTGACATCCATTGCATTTCCAGCAATCGGAGCAGGTGTCGGGGGACTCTCCAAAGAACAATCCGCCAAGGCGATTATTGCGGCGATTGAAGACTACTCAACAAATGCCGATTCCGTCAAGGAAGTGGTTCTTGTGTCACTAAGTCCTGAAGTGGATGGCGCATTTAGGGGGGCATTGAAGGTCACGGGGGCAGGAATTTGAAAGAGGAATGGATGGTCGGGAACATCTCTGTATCCATTTCGCTTGGCCACGCGGATAACACAGACCTTGGTTTAGTCGTCAAGGCGAAGAACATCGAGTTGGGCACGAACAAAGGAGGCGTGGGCAGTGCAATTGGGGCTTATGGGATAACAATCCAAGAAGCCGCATCTTCTGAGAATGTGGAGCATTGGCCGAAAGTTTCAATGACCGACGCAGATCGACGGGCAACTATCTATAACGCGACTAGCAAAGCTCTAAAGACCGCAGAAGGGCTCGATGTCAAGGAAGTCGGATTCTTCACTATGGGGCTTGAAGTCAGAAGAATTTCTACATGGGAAACCGCAGAGGAGATTGTTAGGGCAGTTCATGCTCATGCCAAGAATGCGGAAAGCGTAGAGAGAATCGCACTTGTGGCAAGCTCGCCCACGCAAGTTTCCTCATTTCAATACGCGCTAGACAACATCCAAACAGTCACTTACGGATGAGCCAGGGGTAAACTGCCCTGGATTTCATTGCTTGTCATTAGTGGATGATGACGGTTTTCAAATTTTCAACCTGCGTCGAGCTGCTTCTGCAGATGTGACCAGCGGATCCCATGTGTCGCAAATCGCCGGTGCGTAGCAATTCTCCATGTCAAATAGGTCAGCTGCAGTTATTTTGTGTTGAATTCCGAGCGTAATCACATTGATTCTCATGGCAGCATCTTCGAGACCCACAATCTGGCCTCCCACGAGCGTCCCAGTACCCTTCTCATAGAATGTCTTGACCTTGATATCTTTCCCACCAGCATAGTAATGGGGTTTAGTGCTTCCCTTAACGGAACCCTTCACAATCTCCACTTCGAAGACTTTAGCAGTGTGTTCAATGAAGCCTGTGCTAGCAACTTCAAGCCCGAAAAGCTTAGTGACTTTAGCTCCGACAATTCCAGGGAACTTGACATCACCGCCAGCAGCATTTATTCCTGCAACGCGTGCCTGTCGTACGGCAACGGTTCCGAGACCACCAGGAACGGGCTTTCTC
>DAOWNS010000192.1 GCA_030642465.1 Candidatus Thorarchaeota archaeon
AAAGAAGAAGCAGAAGTGTGTAGCCAAGCAAACCAATTATCATAAGTGGCTTGCGACCACGCGTGTCAGAAACGCCGCCCCAATAGCGAGCTAGAAGCGTACGCGTTCCCATGAATGATGCCATCATCACTCCAAGGATGACTGCGAATTCTGCCACGATTTCCTCAGACACAATGTAACCAGGTCCTGGCGGCTGGGCAAGACCACCTTCAAGGGCAATGAGGTAGAAGGACATTGATGGAGCAACAATACCAAAACCAAGCATTATCAGCATTGCGTCGATTGCGATAATCATCACGCGAGGGTTTGTGTAGAGCTTCCGCGTTTCTTGCAGGACTGGCACCGCTTCCATCTATTCCATTCTCCGGCCTCATTGCGCAAATCAATATCAGTCACACATATAGCTGCGCATGTGAACACACCTCACAGATAGAAGCATTTATCTCACAAACATCGCGCGGTTCCTCGGCCTCCGTTTAATCAATGCTCGCATTAAAAACGAGGCGAAGTTACGAATTGAAAGATATGAGAAAGGGACTATCAATGGTCAATCCTGCAAACCCGTTAATCGTTCAGTCGGATAAGTCAGTGCTTCTGGAAGTAGACAATCCTCTGTACGAAAACGCACGTGACTCCCTGGCTCGATTCGCTGAGCTCGTGAAGAGTCCAGAGTATGTGCATACGTATCGAGTAACACCTCTCAGTCTGTGGAACGCTGCCGCGATGGGGATGACACCGAATGAGGTCATTGCGGCCCTTGAAAAATTCGCAAAGTACCCAATTCCCGGGAATATCTCACGTGAGATTATCGATTACATGAGCAGGTACGGTATGATCTCACTATACAAGGAGGGGCCCGACCTACTACTCCTATGCGAAGACGCAGACCTCGCGGAAGAAATCTGGCGGAGTAAGAAGGTTAGGGAGTATCTGATTGACAGGGTCGATTCGACGACCATGCGTGTCGACCCTACAAAAAGAGGATTTGTCAAGACTGCGCTGATCGAGATAGGTCACCCTGTGGAGGACGTTGCAGGATACGTAGAAGGAGAAGCGTTGTACTTTGAGTTGAGAGAAACCTCACTTGGCAGCAAACCATTCCATCTCAGAGGATATCAAAAAGATGCGGTAGCCATTTTCTATGCGGGTGGAGGAGTCAGAGGTGGTTCCGGTGTCGTTGTGCTCCCTTGTGGAGCTGGAAAAACGATGGTTGGTATGGGAGCCATGGAGAATCTTCAGACATCTACTCTGATTCTGTGTCCCAATGTCGTGGCTGTTCGCCAGTGGATAACAGAACTCCTTGACAAAACGACTCTAACACCGGAGCAGGTTGGAGAATACACTGGAGATGAAAAACTGATTCGTCCAGTCACTGTCGCCACATATCAGATTCTAACCTGGCGCAAGTCAAGAGACGACAAATTCAAGCATTTCAAGATATTTGAAGCAAGAAACTGGGGATTGATAATCTACGACGAAGTCCATCTTCTACCGGCTCCTGTGTTCAGAGCAACAGCAACCATCCAAGCCACTAGGAGACTAGGTCTTACGGCTACTCTCGTAAGAGAAGATGGACGAGAAGAAGACGTTTTCAGTTTGATAGGACCTAAAAGATTCGACATGCCTTGGAAACAGCTAGAGGATCAAGGATGGATTGCAACAGCAATCTGCTATGAAATCAGGCTCGAACTTCCAGATGATATGAGAAGGAAATACGCTCTAGCTGAAGACAGGAAAAAATACAGGATAGCAGCGGAAAATCCAAGGAAGCTCGAACTCATCAAGAAGCTAGTGAAGTATCATAAAAAAGACAATGTCTTAGTTATTGGGATGTATCTTGATCAGCTCGGTATTATTGCAGAAGAGATAGGTGCGCCGTTAATCACAGGTAAGACACCCAATGCCGAACGGCAAAGACTGTACAATCTATTTCGTACGGGCGAGCAGAAGATTCTCGTGGTTTCCAAAGTTGCTAACTTCGCCCTTGACCTTCCCGACGCCAACGTGGCAATTCAGGTATCAGGAACTTTCGGTTCGCGTCAAGAGGAGGCTCAGAGATTGGGCCGAATACTCAGACCTAAGCTTGATGGCAGCTACGCGCGATTCTACTCCGTAGTGACCAGAGATACTCGGGACATGGACTTCGCTGCAAAACGCCAGTTATTCCTAACCGAACAGGGCTACCAGTATGTGATTGCAGCCGTCGAAGAGAAGGTTTGGGAGGAACCACCTGAGACGTTCTTCAACTAGGTAAACGTACTGCCATCAAGAAGCATTTGCAACTGTTTCGCCTTGGATTCAAAGTAAGCCCGTAATGATACTTCGGCATCGACTCCTGAGAGATTTTCCTCAACCGTATTGCACTCTAGATGAACAAGGCGCTCAAGAGTCCATACAAGTGCAGAGAACAACGCCAACGGGATCAATGCCGTGACAATACCTGAATCATCGGATTTTGCAAGAAGAGGAAGTATGCCCTTGAAATCCACCGCATCGAAAGGCTCAGCTGACAAGTAGGCTACATCGTAGAGGGAATCGCCTACACAACACGCGCCGACATCAAGAAGCAGTGCTCTATCTGACTGAAAGACAATATTGTCAAGACGAAGGTCTCCGTGCATCGTCCCACCATTCCAACTTGACACATCCTCGAATAGAGTATCAATCCCCTGCTCGAGTTCTCTGAACCAAGAAACAAGAGAGCCCAATTCGGATGCCTCCGTATTCCTACGACCAAGTAGCACATCCATCCTATTGGCGAATCCAAAGGCATAGTGCCTAGCAGAAGGATATGAAGGAACATCGGGAATACGAAGTGCTGCCAGACGATCGAGACTATCTTTTACAAGGTCCAATTCATGCAAGCAGACGTCGCTCAGAGAATCATGCACAATACCCGGTTCGTAGGCGCGAATCATGAAGGGAGTGCCTTTCGCATCCTGAAGACGGCCTACACATAGTGGTGTCGGACTAAGACCATTCTCAGCCAAATGATGAGCTATGTGGAATTCGACCTCAAAGGGATTGGTTTCAAAAACAGTTGTGAGACCTGGAAGCTTCAGAACGTAGCTCGAGTCAACATCATGAATCAAGATATTCAGATTGCTCATGCCGCCCAGCCTGTACGAGTCAACATGCAGATCCTCGACATCAGTGGCCCACTCACTTTTCAACAGTGAGAGCAGTTCATCCATGGTGTGTCCATGTGCAAGGTCTAGACGTTTCTTCATACTAGCGCCAAGCATCCTGAAATCACTCAAAGTACTTAAAGAGCACTCGATGGTGCGTCGTTCATGAATGGAAAGGACATGCTTCTCGTGTTGGCGCACCTCTTCAGAAGCTGCGGACCCGTAGTTCCCATAGAGGGTGCAGTTGAACACCTTTCATTCAGATGGCGTTACGGTTCACCGAGCGACATTCGGCGAATGTTGACGCTTGCTCTCAATAATGAACTCATCTCAAGGGATGGAGAGAATATTAGATCGGAATTTTTGTTCGACCAACAAGAAATCTCACCAAACCTTGCACACTATCTTGCTGGCAAAGTTCAGGTTGGGAGCGAAATAGAGCCAATCCACTAGGTCGCTTCAGATGCTGCAGCATGACCAATCGAGGCAAGCAAAGCTGTAAGCTGAATGAAGGGATTCTTGGCCTGTAGCATCCTGTGATTGATTGTGGCAACTCGATCCAAGAGCTGGCTTAAAGTTGCTGCGTCAAATGGGCGTCTAGTGATGTCCCGCTCAATCTCCAAGCATATACCTTCAGGCGGGTACCCCTCTATGGCAATGAGATTCCGCAGTATTTTCCGTGCCTTGATAAATTGGCCATCAAATACAAGAGTAACCAATCGGCGGACCTCTGTAACAAGCTGGGTTTCAGAGCATTCGTACACCGCATCTTCTGTCACAGTGGCAGATCCTGTAGCGGCTATCTGGAGGATGCTAATTGCTCGACGCATGTCACCCGAAGATTCTCTAGCGATTGCAGCTATTGCATCTTCATCTATCTTGACACCTTCGGACTTGGCAATCCTCGCTACTAGAGATTCAATTACATCAACGGAAGGACTGGGAAATCGTACCACTAGAGAGCGCGATATCAGAGCGGGGCTCCAGCCTGCGATTGATGGAGTGATGAAAATGAAGCGACTGGCATCACTGTAGATCTCCATAGTTCTGCGTAGCGCTTGCTGCATATTCATATCCATTGCATCGGACTCATCCAGAACCAGAATCTTAACGAACTCATCGCTTACCGTGATCGTGGAAGCAAAGAGCCTGATGGCTTCTTGTAAG
>DAOWNS010000093.1 GCA_030642465.1 Candidatus Thorarchaeota archaeon
GTGATTGGCGGAGGGCCCGCAGGAATGACTGCGGCCATGTATGGTGCGCGATACGGGCTCAAGACAATGTTACTAGAGTCAAGAGTCTTGGGAGGAGCGCAAGCTACAAGCCCGGGCATTGAAAACTACCCAGGCTTCAACTTCATTGTTGGCATGGATTTGGCCAATAAAATGAAAGAACAACTCAAGAAGTGCGGAGCAGAGTTCAAGGAAATCACTGAAGTAAAGAGTATCAAGATACTTGAGGGCTCAGGGGATTTCGCTCTGGAAACGAGGCGAGGGGTGTACATAGCAAAGGCAATAGTAATTGCCACTGGCGGAGGCCACAGAAAGCTGGGCGTTCCCGGAGAGGAGGAATTCACAGGAAGAGGTGTTTCCTTCTGTGCTACTTGTGATGGGCCGCTCTTTAGAGGGAAGACGCTGGCTGTCATCGGGGGCGGTAACACCGCTGTTACCGAGGCGCTGTATCTGTCCGAACTAGCGGGGAAAATCTACGTGATTCATCGAAGAGATGCTCTGAGGGCTGAACAAGCAGTACAGGATATGCTGTTCAGAACTGATACAGAGATATTGTGGGATCACATTGTCAAGGAGTTCCACGGCGAGCAGTTGATATCGAACATTCTGATTGAGAACGTCAAGAGTGGCGAAACGCGAACGTTAGAGATTGATGGTGTTTTTGTAGCTCTTGGTTCAGATCCTGAGAGTAAGCTTGTGAAGCCGCTCGACGTGAAAATGAACAAGCGCGGCGAAATTTCTACAGATGGTGAACAAAGGACAAACGTGCCAGGTCTTTTTGCAGCAGGTGATGTCGTGGATGGGATGAAGCAAATCGTTGTGGCAGCTGGTCAAGGCGCAGTCGCTGCAGATTCTGCATACAAGTACATCCGCAAGGAAAAGACTGGCCCGCGCTAGTGTACAACTGTTCAACATGGGGAAATGTTAATAACACCTCAGCAGTCCGAGGCACAACGCGCCGAGACAATGTTTTCGGTGTCACCTATTTGACCGTGGTGTCCGCATGAAGAAGGTCCAAGTAGCAGGTTTATTGATAGCAGTAGCCGTACTGGCGATGGCATTTACGACGATACCAACTGCGGCAAATCCAGCAACCCGTTTTGAATCCCTGAATACCTATCTTACTGATAGGTACGACATAGCTGAAGGGGGCTACAATCTTGATGGAAAAGGAATCTCACGAATAGAGTCGACCTACTCTGCTGCTCTTGTATGGGATGCTATTGGATATCTGGATGCGAGACCCCCGATAGTCGATCTTGTGAAGATGGCGAACTTCACTCGAAAGGTGCAATGGACGAGCGTTGGAGAAACCAACGAACGCTACGGAGGGTTTGGCTCTTTCATCGCGGGTCTAGTCAGTGTAGAAACCACGCACAAAGCGATAGCCCTTTGGAAGATTATTACTGCCCAAAGTGGCATTCCAAACTTGGATGATGTCGAGATTAATGAAACGGCAACATTGCTGTTCATCAACAAAACTCAGACAACGAGCGGAGGATTCAGCAATGAGATTGGTAGTAGTGCGGACATCGTTTCCACCTATCTAGCATTGGATCTCATAGTACTACTCGCCAGCGAAACGCCTTGGACTCTGGACAGTCTGCTGCTTAACAAGACGGCCACAATCCAGTGGATTCTTGACAGTAGTGAAGGGGATGCCTACAAGTTGAGCCCCGAATCAAGCACGGCAGGAGTTACACCAAGTGCTGCGGCACTCCTATCACTAGAATTCTTGGATGCACTTCCATCCGCAATGGCTCTTCAATCTACAAAGAACTGGATAATGGATCGTCAGGACCTTGACCCCGATATAACCGAGCTAACTGGCGGTTTTGAGGAAGGAATTCTGACCAACGATACGAATCTTCTGAGCACTTATTATGCCCTGAAAGCCATGAACCTGCTTAACGCCATGGATGATGTCAATGAAACGGTCACACAATTCGTTCTGAATTGCCAGTCATCTGACGGCGCGTGGGCTAATGCTCCGGGCTTCGAGGTCGGATACGTTCAATTCATTGCCGATGCTATGAATTGCCTGACTCTCCTTGAGGAGAATCATCTGACCGTCTTGTCAGTGGAGCATCCTGGCACACCGTCCGTTCCTCTAATAGATTGGCGACTCCTCTTCGTTGTCCTATTCATCATTGCAGCGATGATTGTTGGCTTGATAGCCCTTCGACTTGATTAGATCGAGGTTGCAATTTCCAGCTCACATGCCAATGGTTCAGAGGTTCCAGATAGCGGAGTAGTCGTAGATGCGGGAAGATTGCATAGGTTTATCTCACATCTAATTGACTCAATGTCTGTTCCTGCACTTGCAGGCCATATTGCAGGTGGAATGCATGCCGAACCCCGAGTTTGATGACGAGAGTATCCCCAGATACATGAGAGGTTTTGAATGGTTCTCTCATATGACAAGAACTACAATGTCTGAGAGACCGTGGAAACGACTAGGATTGATTTCATTTTACGATGCACCCTATGTAGAGAGCGAACGTCTGTATCTATCTCCAAAGCAGGTCATGGCAGCCATGGCAGCTCAAGCAAAGACAGAGAATCACGCTCTGGTCTTTGTCGTTGATTCGCTGGAGAAGGGTGAAATGGGCCTGAGCACAAAAGCTGGCTTCGACCAATACCTCGAGATATTCGATGGGCTTTTCCCAGATTCAAAGAAATTCTACTTCGGTTCCAAGGACTCGGAGAGGACTTGGCTGCATGAGTACCCTTCGCTGAAAATACCAATTGAATGGCTGGTGAGTCGACCGGACGTGTTTGCAGAGGTCCTGTCAGATGCATCACCAATTGGTGAGATTATCAAACCGGGCGATGCTTCCTTTGAGGACCTTGCTGGGATGATAGAGGTACTTGTGGAGAAGCTTGGTCCCCCGTCACTGACTGAAGAGGTCCTGGGCAAGATTCGAAGTGCCGAGGCAAGTGAATATGCGGGAGAAGCCGCTGGCCTGTTGGTAGCATTCGTTAATCCAGCAACAGCTGTCACTCGTGGTGTGAAGTACTTGGGCAAGTTCATGGACTTGGTGAAAGACAGAAGAAGGCAAGAAGTAAAGGATGTCTACAAGGAATGGACAGAGAGAGTTACCAGTGGCTACTCGGAAGAGAACTTAACAAAGTTCTTCGAACGCGAACCAGAAAGCATGCCTGAATTCCTCGAAGGGGTGACCAATCTAAAGTCCGTGCTTCTCATTACAGAAACGCGTGGAACACTATATGACCTATTCCTACCACTCGTGCTGCAGCACTTGGTTGGAGAGATTGGTTACATACCACCATACCGTCGTCCTAGACGAGAGTCCGAGTTGAAGAAGACCGACTCAGAAGAGGAGTGGGATGACTCATCGATGTCCTATGAGGACTTGGAGCGCATCGAAGACATTGAGCTTCCACCGGTCACAGATCAGCTCATTCAAACTGTAATCGATAAGCAAGTTGAGATAGTCGGAACTGAAATCGAAATCTCCGAGGATAAATTCGAAGGAAAACCCGAAACGATTCTGTTTCTTGATGCGGCCACTCATCTCACGAAGTTTCGTCGTTCCAGTAGATTCGCTCTCAACATTCCGGAAAAATTCCCGAATATGACAGTTGCAGCATCTTTCTTCACTAACCGCGATAACGTTAGCAGTGCTCTGGCAGAAGGCATCCTCGACTACATGGGTGAAAGAGCTTTGGTGTTCGATTTGCAGCCGGGGCTTTTCGACCTCGTAACGGCAAGCATGCCAGTTTCAAAGAAAGCGTGGTTGCAGGTGCAACTGCAGGAGATGGAAAAGCTGCGATCAGAGGGAGGAGTCGCATTCCTTGAGTATTACAGACCTTCAAAGGAGCAATGGGTGCTTCGTAGCGTGGAGAAACCGGACACAGGAGTCCTAAGAGAGATACGAAGCTGGTTCCGAAGAGGAAACTAGGGTGTTTATCCGGTCGCCCGCAAGAATTATAATCTTGAGCCATCTTCCTGCCCTTATCCCTAAGTCCGGAGGCACGAACATTGAGCAATGGTAATATGACACAAGCACGCGTTCTTGAGATAAAAGAAGGGAATGCCATCACCCTGCCAGTCGAATTTGTTGGCAAGATCGGTCACTCCTATGGGCTCGTGATTCTTGTAATAAAAGACAAGAATGTGAAGCTCTATCCAGTAGACGGTGACAGAGTTCTCTATCTTAGATTGGAGATTGAGAAGCTAAGCAAGAGCTTCCTTGAGGAACTTACATTGATTTTTGAGAAGGTAGGACTTGAGGATATCCTCTTCACTAGCGGGATTTGCCAAGCGGCAAACCGTTGTTTTTACGAATGCTACTTCACACCCCAGCAGCTTTCAATGTCAGTTCAAGAACTTAACAAACTTCTCAAGGGCATAACCGGTGTACAGATGGTTGTCCTCGAGGATGTTCCGAAAGGCGATTGAGCCATCATCAATCCATTCAGATAGACTCTATGTCAGGTTCCAAGCTCAACGTTCATCCAGCTCATATCGATTAGCTCTTCGGATAGTGATATGTGAAGGGAACAACTCAAGAGAGCTGTGATTAGGATGGCAGGCATTATGGGTGTAGTGGGGGGCAGTTCATCCGAGAATAGCCTGCGCCTTCTCAACGTGATGGTTGAATCTGCTAGCCATAGAGGTAGTGAAAAACGATTCGTGGTCACAAGCACAGAAGCAGGTATTAGGGTCATTTCTTCTGCAACCGAGCTCCCTCCGCCTCCTCATATAATGCTGTCACTTCTCACTCACAGGAAAATCGAAGACCTCACTGACGTGCAGACAGAATCACTCGCCGTAATTGATACTGCGACTCCAAAAGCGGGGATTGGAGAATTGCTTGAGAGCAGAAGATCTGACAATGATTCTCTACCGTACGTGTTCAATTCAATCGTAATGGTAGCAGACGCAGGGGGGTTGAGAGTGCTCAGGTCCATTGATGGAACCAGACCATTCCATTACGGCAGATTAGATGATTCCACCCTGCTCGCTACTGACAAGAAGAGTCTATGGGCAGGGGGCATTAGTGATGTGCAGTCTCTGAACCCTGGCAGTGAATTGAGAGTATCATGGACAGGAAACATCGAGCTCGAGAGGAGTCTGTCAATGGATGAAATCGTCGTTGTTAGAGGAGTCCCTCAGGAGCGATTGATTCAGTCCTTGAAGCAAACCTTGCTCAACTCATTCTCTAGACTCGAAGATTGCGCAAAGTGTGCAGTTCTCTTTTCAGGTGGCGTTGACAGCGCTCTCGCTGGACTACTGGCGAGCAAGCAATGCTCGAATACCGTTCTGATTAGCGCTTATGCAAAAGGTTCGCGTGACGCGTCTGTCGTTCTGCAAGCTGCAAACTTGCTGGCCCTCGATGTTATCGAGGTGCCAATGAGCGACGAGATAGTGTGGAATCTGCTACCCGAAGTTATCTTCGCCATTGAGTGCACTCGTAGGATGGACATTGAAATTGCACTCCCATTCTTCATTGCAGCAAGGGAAGCTAGGCGACAGGGGATACCACTTGTAGTTTCGGGGCAGGGGCCCGATGAATTGTTTGCAGGGTATGCAAGGCATACAAATCTCTACGAGAACAAAGGCGAAGAAGCTCTCGAAGCCCAACTCAGAAACGAGGTTTCAGTCACCCACAAGACCAACATAGAGCGTGACGAACGAGCAATCTCATCTTGCGGTGTTGATGCTTGGTTCCCGTATCTTGACCACGAGTTCGTGAAACTGGCACTCAGCATCCCGGCTAGTCGGAAGATTGCTGTGGGCAAAACTCCTGCACGCAAGATTATCTTCCGAGAGCTGGCGACTGAATTAGGTCTGCCCATGGAGTTGGCTCATGCTCCGAAAAAAGCCACTCAGTACAGTTCGGGGGCAGCAAGGATGTTGAATACTGCAATTGGTAAATATGTACCAGAATGTCGGGATCTGGCCAAGAAGCAATTGAATCTAAAGGTGCAAGATGTCCTGAACTACATTGCGAAACAACTCGGGATGCCGATTAGAAACAATGCTATGCACTGCTTCGATTTTGATGTGAAATTGAGTTCTCTGAGCATAGGATAATCTTCATAACCGGCAAGACTTCGCAAGCAAGTCGCTAGGGATATATAGACCGTGCAACCCCATAAGCTAGTTAGCAACACAATGAAATTGGACTGGCCTTCGACGAAGGTCATCGAGCGCAAGAAGTCAGACAACAACCGAATCGAATGAGGAGAGAAACGAATGGTAGGCATTGTCGGTTATGGTGTGTACATACCAAGATACCGAATCAAGACTGAGAAGATCGCGGCTGTCTGGGGCGAAGACGGAGCAAAACTGGCCAAGGGCCTTGGCGTCTTTGAAAAGTCGGTTCCAGGACCCGACGAAGATGTGGCAACCATAAGTGTTGAAGCAGCAAGAAATGCTGTCAAACGTGCACAAATAGACCCCACAGACATCGGTGCAATCTACGTCGGTTCCGAATCACATCCTTATGCAGTCAAGCCAACAGGAACTATGGTGTCTGAGGCGATAGGATGTTCCCCACACATAACCTGTGCAGACTTCGAGTTCGCATGCAAGGCCGGAACAGCGGCAATACAAGTATGTATGGGGCTTGTTAAATCCAAGATGGTAAAAATCGGTCTGGCCATTGGCTCAGACACAGCCCAAGGGCGCCCAGGTGATGCCCTGGAGTATTCTGCCGCCGCAGGAGGCGTTGCAGTACTCGTTGGCAACAAGAATGTAATCGCAACCATTGAGCATACTAGTTCGTTCACGACAGACACTCCAGATTTTTGGCGCAGGGAAGGACAAGCGTTTCCGAGCCATGGTGCACGATTCACAGGAGAACCGGCATATTTCCGTCACGTCGGAGAAGGAGCGCGCGCACTCTTCAAATCAACGAACACAACTGTGGACGATTACGATTACTTCGTATTTCATTCCCCCAACGGCAAGTTCCCAGTAGCTATGGGTAGACAGCTTGGTGTGCCTAAAGAGAAGCTTGAGGACAGCTTAGTGGTACGTCAAATTGGAAACACGTACTCCGGCTCTGCGATGATGGGTTTGGCTAATGTGCTTGACATAGCAGAACCAGGTTCAAAGATATTCATGGTCGCCTATGGTTCAGGGGCAGGGAGTGACTCATTTGCTATAACTGTAGAAGATGAGATTGTTCAACGTCGCGGAGAAGTACCCAC
>DAOWNS010000018.1 GCA_030642465.1 Candidatus Thorarchaeota archaeon
CTATATCCTTCACATATCCTCTCTGTATCAGCAACCTAGCCATGTGTGGACGGCCGGGAGCTTTAACTCCCTGGAGCATCTGGTCAATGTCATCATCAGATAGTCGGATCCCTTCAGATTCAAGACGACTCTGCATCTTTGGAAACCGTTTGCGCCTAGACTCCTCAAGCGCCTTCAGTCGTTTCACAAGTTTTGGAGCATGTGTGGGGACATAATATCCTAACAGATGTGCTTCTACACCCTTGTATTCAGTGCTGATTTCCACACCTGGTATTCTGATTGAGCATCCACGCACTTCCGCATTCATGAACTCATCTAGCCCATCAATCGTATCGTGGTCGGTGAGTGCTAGAGCGCCAAGGTTGAGATTTGATGCAAAAGCGAGAAGCTCTAACGGCGAGTTAACACCATCAGATAGGTTCGAATGAACATGGAGGTCAGCACGGGCTCTCACCTTGCGATGCCTCCATTCCAAGTTTTTCGACCAGCGCCCGCACTTTGTGACATACCTTTCGAATCTCCTGTCTTGTCAGAGTTTCACCTGAAGGGCAATCTTTGTCAACAATACACTTGCGCTTTCCTGCATGATATACGATGGGATAAAACCTGCATCCCATCGGGCGCGACTCGTAGATTTCGCATGTCTTGCTCTGGCTGTTATAGAAATAGCAATGTCCTTCGACGTTTCTGAGCTGACAGAATCCATCAGACGCTCGGATCAGGTAGTCCTTTCTTGAGTGGCCAAGCGTGTCAATCCTTTCAACATCTTCTCTGGTGAGTGTCATCTCAGTATTGATGCAGCAGAGTCTGACTTCATCACAAGCACCATTATGATTGCAGTTGAACGGTACCAAGATAGATGGTTCTCCACTACGAATTCCTTTGATTTTGAAATTAACCTGAGATATCAGAATGCGGTCAGATTGCGGTTTAGCGGGTCATCACGCTGACGACGTTCACCATCCCTGCTTATTCATCATCCCGACACGATAACAAATGAAAAACTGCGTTATATACCTCTTCTCGCAAGGCGTTTTGAGGGCGAAAGGCTTTCACTGAGATTATTGAGCGTTTCTGCCGTATTGTCAGACGCCGTTAGGTTGACTGTGCGAAGGTGTTTTCCTGTAATTCTCAGATAGGCTGCGGCATGGACCATGTTGATCTGTGTCTTGAGATCAGACGGCTGACTGATTGCTCCGAGGAGAAGTCCTCTCCTAGTTAAGAATGCCATCAAGTGCTCAAGCGCTTTCATATCTATCCTTACCAAGCTATTCTTTCTTGTTATCTACAAAAGGTTTCCTAATTGACCTCTCTATTCGCCTGAGCCAAAGCGCTAAATAGTGTCCAGCCGACATCCTCGACATCTCTCAAATACGTGTTGTGGGAACCCATGCGCATCGCAATTATCAACAAAGAAGCCTGCAGGGCAAAGGATTGCACGCACGAGTGTCAACGATTCTGCCCCGGCGTTCGCACCGGTCGTGAAACGGTCATATTTCCGGATGGACCTGACAAACCACCCGTCATAGTGGAATCGCTATGTTCCGGAGCTGCGATGTGCGTCAAGAAGTGCCCATACAATCAGCATGGCGCGGTAATTAAAATCATCAATCTTCCTGAGGAACTGGAATCTGATACTAGTCACCGCTACGGTGTAAATGCTTTCAAGCTGTTTCGTCTTCCGATTCCAAAGGAAGGCAAAGTTCTAGGTCTCATAGGTGCCAACGGCGTGGGAAAGACTACTGCTATACGAATTCTCGCGGGGGAAATCAAGCCAAATCTAGGCCGCTATGATGATCCACCAGATTGGGACGAAATCATCCGGGCATATCGAGGCTCAGAGCTACAGCCCTTCTTCGAGAAAATGCAGGCAGGAACGATTATCCCTGTTCTTAAGCCGCAGACGATTGTGGATCTTCCCAAAGTGGATGCAGTTGCTGACAAGCCAATAAGCGAACTCCTTGAGTCAGCAGATTCGTCTGGCCGACTGAAAGAAATGAAACAAGGCATGAATCTGGAGGAAATCTGGGACCGCCCTATCAAGTATCTTAGCGGTGGTGAGCTCCAACGTGTGGCGATTACAGCCGCAATAGTCCGCGAAGCTGAGATTTACTTCTTTGATGAACCAACCGCATATCTCGACGTTCGGGAACGTCTTAGAGTCGCCCGAGCTATTCGTCAACTTTCTGAGTTGGGCAAGACCGTGGTTGTTGTGGAGCACGACCTCTCCATCCTAGATTATGTTTCAGACCTTGTCTGTGTCTTCTATGGGAAACCGGGCGCCTACGGAATAGTATCTCATCCTCATGGAACAAGGGTCGGTGTGAACATCTTCCTGGATGGCTACATTGCCGATGAGAATATGCGTTTTCGTGATACTTCAATTTCATTCAAAGGGATGGTTGGCCAAGATGAGGATTGGGGGAGCTCCGAGTCCCTGATAGAATACGGCGATATGACGAAAGAGTTTGAGGATTTTTCACTCAAAGTCCGGGGCGGACGTGTGAACAAGGGCCAGATAGTGGGCATTCTTGGTCCCAATGGAATTGGCAAAACGACTTTCGTCAAAATGCTTGCGGGTGAACTGGAACCTGATGAAGGGGAAACGCCAACAAAGACAGTTTCTGGCTTCGAGCTGAGAGTAAGTTACAAACCTCAGTATATCACACACGACTATGATGGCTCAGTCAGAATGTACCTTCGCGAATCTGGTGGAACCCTCGTGGACTCGCCTGACTTCAACACGTCTGTTATCAGGAAACTTGAACTTGAACACTTGATGGACCATTCAGTCACGGACCTGAGTGGAGGGGAGCTTCAACGTGCAGCCATTGCACGATGCCTTGCGAAGGAGGCTGATATTTACCTGTTTGACGAACCCTCAGCATTTCTTGATATAGAACAACGGCTTGCCAGTTCCAATGCGATTCGTCGAACTGTTCAAGCGGGAATGAAGACGGCTTTCATTGTTGAGCATTCCCTTCTCATGGCAGACTATCTCAGCGACAGTCTGGTTGTGTTTAACGGAGTGCCCGGGAAGTCGGGAGTTGCATCTTCAGTAACTACGCTTCGCATCGGTATGAATGCATTCCTCAAGAAGATGGGGGTTACCTTTCGTCAAGACCCTCAGACCGGTCGTCCGCGGGTCAATAAGAAAGGCTCCCGACTGGATAGCCAGCAGAAGGCGTCTGGTGTTTTTTGGGGCTAACGTTTGATGTATTTCCAACACTACGAAGTCTGGCTCTCTGCCTTGCATTTTGAAACTATACACGCTTCTCAACATTCATGATATATCGCGGTTTGCTGGGATGGACGTTTCAGCATTCACTTGCATCTTTCAACATGTTTAGGACAGTTTCTCTTGATTATTCCTGCAATTGTGCTTGGGCGGCGTGATATTCCATACTTATTCCACAGCTTCACTACTATATCGCCAAGTGAGTGTCCTTTGTCATGAAGTTTCATGATTGTCTTGATTTCTAGTTCAGAAGCCAATTTCCTATTCACAGAGTCAAGCATGACAGTCATTTCAGTCAAACTCACCTGGCGACCCTCAGCATACCTGAACATTGGAAGTTGCTTTGCCCCATTGATACTTCTTTTTCTGATGACTCTTATGTGCTTCTTTTGGAAAACCCCATGAATACCAAGTGACTCCAGAAGATGAAGGAAGAATTCTTGGTTTACGATTGTTGCTATCCCTGTACAGTAATTGGGAATGCTGGCAAATCCATCACCATCTGATACTCCTTGAATGAATGCAATGCGCCAATCCTCAGGCGCATCCAGAATCCAATCTGCTTGTATCGGGTTCCAAGTCTTGGGAGCGGAGGCTTCAAGACCAAGTAATGTTCTTCTCACCCAAAGCAGCAGAGGTGTACTAGTGCTGGCCCACCTCATTTGGGGGAAGAGGTTTCCCTCCTCATCCTCAACTATTCTATCTTTTCCTCGCTTGGATGAGATTCCAATCTTCCCAAGAGCATAGCAAAAACCCCGACCGAAATCCCTGCTCCAGTTGTACGCCTTACTCGCCGACAATTCCACATACACAGACGCATGAGACGACTCCACAAAACAGCCATCAGAAACGAGTGCACCGAGAAAATACATGAGCCCAACGATTTTAGACATCATGTCGAATTCCCTCTCGTGTTCCTTCATCTTAGGGTTTTCCAGAGTAGTCAGTTGCTTCATGACATAGAGCACATCCTCTGCGGAAGTTATCTTGGCTCAACCGCTCCCTTGTCCTATGGTAGCTCGTGTTCAATAGGAATAAACTTCTGTGGGGGCACGCCACCGGTTGCTTATGAGGCTGCTGAAGATGTAGACACCAGAATGGACAGCAACAAATACGACTCGCGGATATTGTACGATGCTGGCATAGCCGGACTCATGTTTGCCCTGGCCGCTGATGATGTTGTCTTCTTCGCAGGACACGGAGATTATTCAGGATACTATCTGGGAGTGGGCACCTACCTCGTTACAGGCGCCGGCTATTTCGGGGTAACTTCCTATCCTCCAATAATCGCATCAAAGCTGTTTTTCGCTTGCGCCTGCGGGAGTGGTCTTGGGGGGTATTTCTTGTGCCTTCCTGACGTCGCCATAACCTTGGGGTGTGGATGCTATTTTGGGAGGACTACCAGAGTGACAGCCGACTATGTGCTCCCGTTCGTGGAATACTTCTTCGATAAGGTCGTCAACGGTGTGGAGTTCGATCAATGTGCAGAATACGCCAAAACGAAGACCGCTATCTCAGGATCTCTCTTTGAACTTTGGGGAGATGAAAATCTTCACATTCAAGCTTACGACAGGGGGCCGGGATTCTCGTACGCTGATCAGAAGTATGATCATGAAGCAGGATCATTTCGATGGTCAGCCAGCGCCGAGCCACTGTGGGGAGGCGACATCGATGCTTTTAGGCATGTTGTGGAGTCCAGTGGCTGGACCGTAGAACTGACAGTTATCCCAAGTTCAGATATGAAGGTTAAGGTTGTGGTGTACTATTGGCACAACTTTTACTGGAGGTGGTACCTTCAAGGGGCGAGCTCGGTTCCTGGAGAAGGTGTCTATCGTACTTGGACGGAGGCATCACGGGACTACCTCGTTGTTATTAGTCATAACGATGATCACGGGGGATACTATGATTATGAACTCCGTGTAATCGCATCCTAGTACCCTATGTCGAAATCCGAATTGCTGCGAACCTAAAGATGGTTTGTGACTTGAACCATCGCGCATCCGCAGGCCATAATAGCCTTTACGCGATGAGAACAAGGTCTAGGACCACTTGCCTCTGGGTCGGGCCGCGGTTTGCAGCCCTTGGCATCCAACCTCTGCACTCCTCCTAGTTAGACCTGGCTCGCAGTTTCCAACTGACGATCCTGAATCCAACAGCAGACACCAGAATGGCAACTCCAAACACAAGACCCATCCTGGCGTACGGGGAGTAGATTATATCGAAGCCGCTACCAAAATAAACGCTAGTCATAAGAATCTCGCCTGTGTGAGCATCCACGAAATATGCATATGATGCAGTTGTGATAACAGTCACATCATAGATAAGCCTCAACTCAAATTCAGACACATCTGGGTCATACCCAAGCATTCCCAAGAAAAGGTCTGCACTGATCGCTGCCCCCTCATTCGGGTCATCAAAATTTGCCAGCGAAGCCAACTTGGCCTCTTCTGAGGTAAGTATTGATTCGATAGGAATATGTTCAATGTCGATCCACCGGTATTCGAATTGAGTGATAATTCCTGTACTGGCTTCAATTTCAAAGAAGATATCTCCAAAAGGTACAGAGACTCCATCGACTGATTCATGAAGGGCCAGCGTGTAGTGGTTTTTTCCTACTGCCGGTAGGGAAAGGATTCCCGCATATACTGCGTTCGGTAATAATGTGTAGCCATGTAGAACGAGGAAATCCTTTGCCGCTTCTTCGGCTTGGTCTGTGGTCAGACTGATCCCCTCAGCATTTGAAGCAATCATAGTGAGGTCTGAGGAGTCTAGGAATAGGGCAACTCTCGTGACTTTGCCGCTCAGTGCATTTACATACACGGCCGCGTCAATTGACTCAGATATCAAAGTCATCGCCCATCGAGGCCAATAATCGGCAATGATCTGCGGCGCGCCCGGCCAGTAGTTGTTCTCTTGGGCTTCTGCCACCCGGAGTCCCGTTGTCAGATTCGAGGGCAGATATCTTGTCAGGAACTGCATGGAAGCATTCACAGCTTCTTCCATTGATACATTGATCTCATTCTCATAGTCCCCAACAATCATGAAGTATGGATCATCTAAAACTTGATAGGTTTGAGGATAGACCACTGAGTCCGGTGTGTCATTCACGAGAGACGCGAACACAGATTGGTTAACTGGAGTCGAGGTGTTGGCGAAAAATTCGGAGAAATGCTGATGGGGAATCCCATCGATCGCTGACACATAAGGTGGCGAAACCACGAGGGCTATCAGTATTGCACAAAGCAGGGCTACAACCATAGTTTTGTTTGGGAGCATTCCTTTCACCTCAAGGCATGACGCACGCTAATATGACTCCTGTTAGTGGTTATAATCCTATGTTTGAAAGGGGGGTGTACAACTTTTAGAAGGGCTGATGTTTCCACATTCTAACCGATTCATACCAAGATGTGATTGCTCCGAACGCAAGCACGCCGTAGCAGACTATCGATATAGGGTTAGGATGGAATGGCAGAAGAATGGGGAGAAGAATTAGAATTACTGTGTAGAAAAGGGAGTAGAAGATGTTTCTTGGGAAGTAGTGATGCCCCGCACTTGCAAAGAACTCAAGAATACCTACACGGACCTCTCTCGAAGCCTTGTGCATGCCGTCTGCATCAGTCGCAACCAGTCCAATCCGCTCTAGCTTCTCAATATGGTAGATGGACAGACTCGGACTGGATAATTGAAGGGCCCTTTGGACCTCACGACCACTATGCGGGCCTGGATTCTTAAGTAGCCACCAATAGACCCGCAGGGTCTTACCTTGAAGTACAGACTCAATCCCTTTATGCGTCATTTCATCTATAGCCAAGTTCGTTCCCTTCTGACAATCCATGAATTGTTCATCTACTTATGGTTTTCCAAAAGAGCACCTATCGGCATCTACATGAACTGTTGACCCGCGCTGCGTGTTGCAGATGTTGGTGATGCAGATGTGATAAGTGCCTTAGTAGTTCAAGTCGAACTATATGTAGGATTGAAACTTGACGCAATCACCTCATACGTCAATACATAGTCGCGATGAAGCAGAGAAACGAAGAGAGATGAATTGGGGCGTTTTTCAGGGATAGAGCACTCTCATGTCTGATTCAGATGGGGCGCACGATCAGAACATTCAGAGAGGCTGTGGATATCGAGAGTGCAAAGTGGAAGACCTTTCGCAGACAGTTGAGGCCGGATGACCGCAAAAGGCTCGACAAGATATTCGACTATGCAATAATGCACGCAGACTCTGGAACAGTGATTCCCATCCCTCACAAGATTGACGTAGTGTTCATGTCTGTGTTAGTCGAGATGCAGAGAGGAATTGACGCACTTGAATCAACCTGAGCATCCGATATCCATGTCTTGGAGTTGCGTGTGTATTAGGAAGGGCGTTGATGTAGCCTACACTAAGATATCATTTGTCTTCATTATCAGTTTTGAGATTGTTCCTATGGAAAACTATTGCATTGGCAAAGGTAAGTGAGCATAGCATCCTTCACTTGTGAAGGGTCCTCATCCAGTATTTCTTGCTATTACTCTTCTTCTCTTCGTCCATCTCGGCAAGAATACGAACTGCTTCGTTTCCGCAATCAATCACGGCATCTTCACCTTTCACCGCAAACTCGTCCTTCACACGGTTCGCATATACCGCACAGACTGTTCCTGCCCTGAACCCATATATGCCTGCAATCGTGAATAGAGTTGCTGCCTCCATCTCAAAATTCACAACATTCGCTTTCTGAAGGTCGTCAATCAATGTAGTGCTCCAACTCTGAACATAGTTGTTGAATCCCGGCCTTGACTGTCCTAGGTAGAACGAATCTGTGGATGCAGTAATCCCTAGATGATAATCCAGATCCAACGAATCCGCAGCTTCAACCAATGCCATGACAACTTCGTAGGATGCCACGGCTGGATACTCAGGTCGCACATACTGCTTGCTCGTCCCATCAAGTCTGACTGCGCCCGTGGATATGATCAAATCGCCAATCTGGATGTCTTCCTTCAAGGTTGCGCAGGAGCCAACTCTGATGAAATCCCTTGCCCCAACATTGGCCAGCTCTTCCATAGCAATAGCGGCTCCAGGGCCTCCTATCCCTGTGGAACATGCAGAGATTGGCACTCCCTTGAAGTATCCCGTGTGAGTCACGTATTGTCTGTGTGACGCTACTTGTCTGAATGAATCCCAACGTGAGCTAATTTTCTCAACCCGTTGAGGATCACCAGGCAGTATCACTGCCTTCGCAATATCCCCCTTCTCCGTTTCAATATGGTATTGCTTCCTGTCTGGGGTTTCAGGGCGCTTTGCAGAAACAGTCTTCCTCGTCATATCATGAACAACCAATACCTGATGGTGATGCTATTGCCTATTTCCGTTTCGGATGACCCAAATTGAGCAGGTTGCGCGGTTGCTCTTTAAAACCGAACATATCTATGGAGATATAGTTATATGGACGTAGAATACTTTGGTATTCGTTACGAGGCCCGAGTTTCGGATAATTCCGAAAAATCTAATACAAAGCCCTCGGAGTTCGGAGCCTCCTTCAGGGCATACATGGATGGAGAGCGTCGCAAATGGTAGAAACGACGATTAGTGTGATAAAAGCGGACATCGGATCACTCGCAGGACATATGATTGTACCAGACTTCCTCCTCGACCTTGCTAGAAAGGAGATGAAGATGGGCGTTGAGAAGCGGATAATTAACGACTTTCACGTTACGAACGCAGGTGATGACCTTGAGCTAATAATGACTCACCACAAGGGTGAGGGAAATTCAGAGGTCCATGAGCTTGCTTGGAACACCTTTGTGAAGGGTGCCGAGTTAGGACGCAAGAAGAAGATATACGCCGCAGGACAAGACATTCTCTCTGACACCTTCAGTGGAAATGTCAAGGGCATGGGTCCAGGTTCTGCAGAGATGACATTTGAGGAGCGGAAATCCGAGCCCATAGCAATCTTCATGGCAGACAAGACTGAGCCAGGTGCATTCAACTACCCGATTTACAAGATTTACGCAGATCCATTCAATACAGCCGGCTTGGTCATTGACCCGAACCTACATGGTGGTTTCAGGTTCATTATCCAGGATGTGCGTGCTGACGAAAAAGCGTTCGTTGAGCTGAAGACACCTGAGGAGTCTTATGACCTTCTAGCACTTATTGGCAGCACCAGTAAGTACACTATCAAGAAAGTGTACCGTCATGATGGAATGATTACAGCTTCTATTAGTACTGACAAACTCTCTTATATCGCAGGGAAGTATGTAGGAAAAGATGATCCTGTTGCCATAGTCCGAGCACACTCCGGACTACCAGCAATGGGCGAGATTCTAGAGGCATTCACTCTGCCTCATCTTGTGGCCGGTTGGATGCGCGGGTCGCATATCGGGCCCCTCATGCCTGTTGGCGTCAAGGACTCACGATGCACAAGATTCGATGGCCCTCCGCGAGTCATCGGACTGGGCTTCCAAGTGAGCAATGGCATGCTCCTAGGACCAGTTGACATGTTCGAAGATGTTGCGTTCGACATCTCAAGAGAGAGAGCAATGAAAGCTGTTGACTATCTAAGGCAACATGGTCCCTTCATGCCTCACAGACTGCACGAGAATGACATGGAATACACGACACTGCCATCAGTGCTGAAGAAACTGAAAGGTCGATTCTCGGCCGAAGAAATAATGCCCAAGTAGTTTGAAATCGGCTCGATAGAAACGAGAGCAGGACAATGAGGTCCTGCCTCAGTTTCGCTACTAATTGTTTCACTGCAGACTATGCAGTCCGCTTAATTATATGATATCCAAATTTGGTCTTTACTGGCTCTCTAGTCATTGCTCCCACACTAAGGGCGAAGGTTGCCTTCTCAAACTCGGTGACCATCTGACCCTTGCCGAAGAATCCGAGGTCTCCTCCTTTCTTGCTTGATGGGCAGCTGCTATGCTCCTGTGCCATTTTGGCGAAGTCTTCACCTTCAGCAATCTTGCGAACTATCTCAACAGCCTTGCTGTGCTTATCCACCAGAATATGACTAGCTCTTGCCTTTCCGGCCTTGCCTTTTCCTTTACCCATAGTAACAACCTGTCCTTGGCCAAAGCCTGATGTCTTTTACTTTTTTGGATGCCTCAAGGGAAACGCGAATAGCTGACTTGATTGTCATCAGTCTTGAACTCCCACTCGGTATTATCCTGATACACACCCGTATCAGACACCCCTTCTTTAGATTTGCATCCAACAGGTAGTTGGTGCAAAGTGACTTGAGAGTAGTAACGATTTGCCTACCAGAATCCTACGTAGATGGCATGGACAAGCTCATCAAGAAACTGATGTACCCTAACCGCTCTGAAGTAATTCGAATCGCCATCCGCGATCTTCTGGCGGATGAGCTTTGGGGCCATCGGAAAAGCTCCAATACTTTGCCTTTGGTGGCAATGCTTAAGAAGATGGATGGTGTCATTGATGTTCCGACACCGAATCAGACGCCCGGTCCGTAAGTACCTCCGAGCTACGCTTTTTAGTTCTGAAAAGAAACAGACCTGTAACCAGTGGAAGCCAACGCAGGGCGTTTCCTGAAGCGCAAGTTCAGTTCCTCTGGTATGTTCATCACAATAAGGAGCCAGAACGACGATGGTTATGAGACGGATTTTTGGGAGAAAAAAGGACGACGACGAGAAGGACGCCAAGGTTGAGAGTTCTGCTTCTGAGGAAGTCGAAGTTGAAACTGGAGAGGATGCTGCAGAAGATGCACCAGTCGAAGCAGGCATAATCCCTTATCACTCTTCATTGACAGATCGTTTCAAGTACATGTTCAATGACCATGACATCTCAGCAGGTCTCGAGGGCACAGATGAATTCTTCCTTGAGTTCATGGCAATGGGCGAGCGATTTTGGTTCGCCAAGAAGACCAAGGGTGAGGTGGAATCTGGAATGGGCGCTGTTTCAAATGAAGATGTCTACATTCGCATTGGGAATGATGCTGTAGGGGACTTGCTTGGAGCTTCCACATTTTCAGAGTTCCAGGAATTGTATATGAAATACTACAAAACTCCCGAAGCTGGCAAGTTCATCAAGATTGAGCTCCGAAAAGATGTCAACGGACTGAATCGGAGAGGTTATGCTCGAGTGCCTTTGCTTAAGCTCCTGATTGGCATGAGCAGATAGCAATGCCCCCAGGGGCCATACAAACCCCTCTCATATATCAGAGAAATCTGACAAGGTAGCAAGCTTAATAGACATAACACGCTCGGCCTCCACCGCTGAAGGCTCGAGCTTAGCAGCTCGGGAGGATGAGTGCTATGGTCAAGATTGAACTACCAGTTGTCGTTGTGAACTTCAAGACATATCCACAGGCCACCGGCGAAAAAGCCGTGGCTTTGGCGAAGACATGCGAGAAGGTTTCAAACGAGAGTGGGGTTTCTGTGGTTGTCGCTCCCCAAATACCCGATATCCATAGAATAAGCATTGCAGTTGATATTCCTGTGTTCTCTCAACATCTTGACCCTGGGGACCCGGGGCGGTACACCGGCCATGTGCTTGGCGAAACCCTTGTGGAGGCCGGATGTTTGGGCACTCTAATCAATCACTCAGAGAAGAGAATGCAGTTGGCAGACATCGAAGATGCAATCCGAAAGGCTGAATCTCTTGACCTCTATACAATAGTCTGCACAAACAATCCAATTGTAAGTGTTGCAGCGGCGGCGCTAAATCCTTCTGCAATCGCAATAGAACCCCCAGAACTCATTGGCACCGGTATCTCGGTGACACAAGCACAACCTGAAGTAATCAGTGGCAGCGTGAATCAAATCCGAGCTGTGAATAAGGATGTCACAATCCTGTGTGGAGCGGGAATCAGTACGGGTGATGATGTGGTGGCATCAATCAGACTTGGTGCTCAGGGTGTTCTTCTTGCTTCTGCTATTGCCAAGTCAAATACGCCCGGAGATGTTCTTAGAGGTCTTGTCGAACCGCTACTGAAATAGCCGGTTCCGTTGATTTATTACACATGCCAGCAGGCGATAGGACGCGGGGATTGCGATGAAGGTTACACTCGAATGTGCACACTGTCTACTTGAGAGAGCCATAAATCAAGTCAAGCTTGCTACCGATGATCCAGAACTTCAGATGCAGGTCGTGACGGAGATGCTGAAATTCTTAGGCAGCAATTTCAACGATGAGTCAGTGCCATCGAACATCGGAACAGACAGAGACCTTATGGTTCAAAGAATGACTGGAAAAGATCCATACAAAGAGCTCAAGCATGAATCGAATGAGATGGCCCTAGGGATTCTACCCGAGTTGAGGGTGTTGGTTGAGAAGGCAGGAGATTCGCACGCAAGATTCAGAATGGCTGCTTTGATTGCCGCAGCAGCAAACGCGATCGAGTTTGACGTATCCGGGCGGGACTTCAGCCTTGATGAACTCAAGCACATAATCTCTAATGTTGAATCTGATTTGGCAATCGACCAAGTACGCGAATTTCAAGAGTTATGTAAGAACACAAAGGAAGTCCTCTACCTGATGGATAATGCGGGAGAGGTTGTTCTTGATATCATTCTGATTGATGAAATCAGGAAAATTGGACCAAAAGTGGTTGCTGTTGTAAAGGGTGGCCCAATCCTGAATGATGCCACGTTGATGGATGCAGATGAGGTAGAACTCTCCAAATATGCGGACGAAGTTATCGACACAGGAACCCCCGCCATCGGCGTCAACCTTGAACGCAGCTCCAACGAATTCAAGAAGCGGTTCTTGTCAGCGAAGCTTATTGTGGCCAAAGGGATGGGCAATTTCGAGTCATTGACTGAGTTTGAACTAGCATGTCCAGTGGTTCACATCATGAGAACAAAGTGCAATCCGGTTGCACAACATGTGGGTTGTCCTCGAAACAAGAACATCGTGATGATACGATGACTACAGAGTGTTACTTCATGTCTTCGCTGTATGGTCTAAGCGCCCTTGCAAGTGGTGCGGATTCAACAAACCCTATGTTCAACTCTGGCATCTCCATTCTAAATTGATGTCCTAATCGTTTCATTCCAGGTTCTTCTGATACGAATCCGCCAAGCTCGATTGTGTTTAGGTTCTCCTCATTTGCAAGGAGCCTAATCTCCGGTGACAGCTCGCCTGTGATAATAGTACCAATATCTTGCTGTTTGGCCCTGAGGATTTCAGGCATATCAATGTAGAAGCCTGGACTCACAAGTATCCTCCCGACGTCATCATCCAAATCTCCAGCAAACAAAACAGTGTCGATGTTCAGTTTCTCTGCCACGTAGTTAACTAAACGAGAGTGGTTCATCTCACTAGGTGGTTCGCATTCTCTTCCGATCGGGACCATCTGATTATAATCCCCATCGGTCATGAACTTTCGCACAGTGCTTAGGTCGAGGGATTCCACAAGGCTGTCACTAAGACCATCCTCTACACCAATCCACGCGCTCCCAATTACATAAGCTGAGATGTAATTCTTGGCCAGGAGTCTGGCCCGGATGAGATCTAAGCCTGTGAGACGATCTACAGCAAAAGGGAATAGAGGCCTGTGTGTAACAAGCAAATTCGCCTTGTTTTGCGATGCTGTCGCAACAATCTTTGCTGAAGCGTAAGTGGCTATGGTGATTCTGTTTATTGTGGTCTTTGCTTGGCCTGTTTCAGTCTGAGGTCCAACCTCAACCCGACTTTCACGACCTTGGAAGGTGAACTCCTGTGGCGCGATATCCTTGAGGTACTTTACTATGTCCCGAAGAGTTGTCATGCTCAACACCAAACTGCGATTGAGGGAAACTTCTTGCTGAATAACTCTTCGACTTGGCTGTCATATCCTTTTGCGTGGATAATCAGGATTCCTCTAGTGGCTCCATATGTATTAACAGTAGGGACGCGAAGTTCTGTTCCGCATCGAAATAGAACTGACCTATCACAAGATAGAGCTCGGTCTTTCCAAGCTCAGCCTCTTCAACAATGAAAACGTCGTCTGGATTGGGATCAACGGAGAAGTAGACCCACATTGTCACCTCGACTGGAGGGCAACATGTACACAGTGGAACGTACTGGTGCATCTGAAATCCATCAAGTCGTCTTTGAAGGATACTGCCATTAACTTCAACATATAGACTATTGTACTTCTCACCGAAATTGGTGAGCTCGAAGAGATTCGTTGCAGTTCTGTTCTCTGGAATCTCGTCGAAGTATTTCTCTCCTACAACATCGTTTATCCAGTCGTCACTATGTGTAGAGTCAACCACAATCATTGGTGTGATGATAAGCAGTATTATTGGCAGAATGAGGGGAATTGCAGACATCTTTAACCCCATCTTGCTTTCATTTGAAGTTGCTGCACATACCTGGCACGTTCTTGCTTCCGGGTCGCGATATTGCCCCACTACTACAGCTATCCCGGCAAACAGGAGGATTGGTCCGTTGATTAGCGACATCAGAGTGTCGTGCTGAATCCGAAATACGAGGATAGTGACACCTAGGGCAATCAGTACCCACCCATGATTGGCTCGCGTCCCAATTGGCTTCACAGTAGCACCCCTGCAAGACCATTTACAAAATAACCAATTGCCAAGATTAGTATTGCGGAGAGAAAGAGATAGGCAAAAATCATCTTCTTGTTCAGGTATCCAAACATCATCCCCACGTAAGCCATTCCTAGCAACGGGCCTGCGAGAAAGAACGATACTAGACCTCCCGTGCTCAGTCCAAGATCTTGGAAGGTCTTGCCAATGGGTGGGTCGGCTGTCGGACAGAGGCAGAACAGAACACCCATGAGTGCTCCGACTGGCACGGAAATTAGGCTACCGGTGAAGAAATCAAAGAATATGGCTTGGTCAAGAACTGCAACAAGAAAAGTCAAGATGGTGACTGCGAAAACGTAGTACTTGCCAACCTCCAATGTTTCCTCACCAATATCCCAAAGCACTTGAAGCGGGTTTGAAACAACTTGTTCTACATTCTCTGATCGTCCGAATGCTCGACCGCCGACAACTGTCTTTTCGAGTCCGACTCTCTCAGAGAGTATCGGGCCGTCGTGTAGAATGTCAAGAAGCACGCCTCCAATGATTCCCAGCACTATCATTGACACCGTACGAATAATGGCCAACTGCAGTCCGAATACAGACGCAGTTACAACAAAGACTATTGGATTTGCTGCTGGCGCAGAGAACAGGAATGCATATGCTGCACGTTTAGGCATTTTTTGTTCAACAAGCGTAGCAAAGATGGGTAGAAGGCCACAAGTGCACACTGGGATAAAC
>DAOWNS010000161.1 GCA_030642465.1 Candidatus Thorarchaeota archaeon
ATCCTTGTTCAGGGCGTGGAGTACACATTCGAAGCCATCTCCCAAAGCGCAGTTGATCTTGGAATCGATCTTGGAGTAGCCGTTGCTCTGATCGGGGTTCCTGGAATCATAGGGGCGTCTTTGACCAAAGAAGAATACTAGGAACTGAAACGAACCGCGTAGGAGAAACTACCCAAGAATTCTTGCCAACAGATCGGACACGCGGGTCAGGAATTCATCCAAGTAATCCTGATGAATGAATGCCCCGGCCGCCATTGGGTGGCCTCCAGCTTCCACGATGAGCGAATCATGTTGTTCGTTCAAATACTCCCCAACTTCAGTGAACGCTTCCTTCAAGTTGACACCCTTCTTCACTAATGACCTTCGACACCTGCCTGAAATCTTGACTCTTGGACCTTTATCGGTAGTATTCGTGCTCACCCCAATTACTGGCTTATCTTCTGGCACAATCCGAGAGCCCTGTGCCATCCCGATAACAATGCCCACAATTGTGTCTGGAGTTTCTGGGTCATTCACAACATACATGCCAGGCTTCTCTTCATAGCCTTCTGACTCCAGCCTACGCAAAGCTGTTGCCAAATTCATCCTATGCTGTTTTAGTAGTGTGTGTCCTTCTATGAGAGCCTCTTTTTCGCCTAAGCAGATTCTAACACCAACTTCAGCTTTCCTATTTCTTCCGCACGCATTCAGCAGAGTGGAGAACTCCTTCGAACTGCGCAATGCAGTCCTGTGCGGTCTGTTCTTGAGAGTCACGACATCTCCTATTATCCCCGTGGCAACTCTAGGGTTCTCGTATGTTTCAAGAATCACGTCGACTAAACCTTGAACCACACGCTGCTTCTCTTCGCCGCTAAGGTCCATCCATATTCTCCATTGGTCGTCTGAGGTCTTGAGTGGTATCTTCAGGTCATTATAGAATGAATAGACCGCCTCGCGTGCGCCAGTGATTCCCGGGAGATACGGGTCAGTAGCATATTCGAGCAGGAATGGCAACGGTCTTGTGTTGATCCCGAAGAACGTGAGGTCTCTGTCGACTTGAAGGCATCCTACAGATACTCCCAGATTGACTATCTCCTTGTTCAACCCGGTGAAGCCCTTCCCGTAGTAATCTTGAAGATCCCCTGATGCGCCGACAATGGCCAATTCGCTAAGCCCTGCGTTATCTTTCGAGAGCGTATACGCCAGAAGAAAACACACTCCTGCTGCAGAAATGTCATAGCTACCGCTCATGTCATGTTGACAGGGGTTTATCTCAATAATCCTGCTTTGTTCAGAATTCTCACGAATCTTCTGACGGCTGTCAGATGGAAGATGATGATCCAGCACAATTACCTTGTCAACATTCTCCGCGGCGATATGCTCCTCGATCAAGTGCATCTGTCCGGTGCCAAGGTCTGAAAAAATCACAAGGTCTGGCTTGTGCTCTTTAACAAGCTGCTTCACTTCAAGAATCGTTTCGGAGTTGAGCTGGTGAATATTCTGCCAGCGAAGTGTCTTTTCTGCTCTTTGAAGCATGCTAATTACAATGGCGAGTGAGGTGATTCCATCAGTGTCGATATGAGATATTGCTAGAACTCTGGAGGATTTTTTAATGGCCTTGGCCGCCCTCTGAAAGAGTTTGCGCATGGCTTTCGGCTGAGCTGACACTATAGACTCCATCGTTTCCATTGCTTGGGTCCGCTGGTTTCGTTATAAGTAGGCCGCTCCGAATGCGTGATGAAACATCGAACTTAGTCATTCTGATGCACGGAATGCCCTCGAAATCGCTAGGAATACGACAAGGAGTACACTCGCAGCAGCGGCAAGAGCTTTCGCTATTTTTTGCCAGCTAGTGCGT
Source organism: Candidatus Thorarchaeota archaeon (assembly GCA_030642465.1). GTDB lineage: Archaea > Asgardarchaeota > Thorarchaeia > Thorarchaeales > Thorarchaeaceae > WTCK01. The sequence continues at coordinate 1,838 of DAOWNS010000161.1, forward strand.
GGGACTTCGCGCTCCCTGAGCTCATTTGCAACTCTCTTCAGGAAGACTCTCGTTTCAGTATACAGCGCCTCTTGATCGTCGTGCTGTGATGAAAAGTCTGACCAGCTAACATAGTATGGAGCTTGTGGGTTGGTGTCAAGCCATTCATACCATATTTTGAGAATTGTATCTCTATACTTAACTGGGAAACGCTTAATCGTTTCTTCCACTTGACTCTTCCAGTCTTCATCAATCATTTGATGTCTAACTCCAGTGCCTCCCGGCAATATCCTCTACAAATGCAGCGGAATTCTCCGCTATTAAGCATTGAGCATATCAGCAATGATAATGCCTTCTTCACCCTCAAATCACAAAATAAGCATTATCATAACGTTTTCTGCCGCTCGAAGGCAACATAACCGCGTATGCACCGGAAGCAGTTATTAGGGGCGTTTTAAGCCTGGCGCAAGCACTATCTCAGCTTCGCTAGCTCTTTACCCCAGTTCTTGATGTCTAAGCGCAGCTTTTGGAGATCTTGAGGACTGATGGTGTCAACCCTTCCATACGTTTTGAGAATACGTGTCCACCGCTGCATCTTTACAATGAGTGGCCCTGACTTGCCCATCTTTCGTTCAAGGGTTTGAGCAGTTTCACTTATCTTCACGGACAAATCGCTCGCAATCACTCCCTCTCTGACTTGAGATTCCAGTGTGTCGAGTATTATCTGCATTGAAGGAACTGCTCCTTTCTCAGCGATTGCTGCTTGTCTTGCTGCAGGTGAAGCGGCCACAGTGATGCCTTCGACCTTTTCCATGAGCGCATCGAGTTTCTGGCTATTCGCAGCTGCAAGAGCTTTCGTTTCAGCTGTTGCGTCTTGGACCTCACTGATCTTCGACATGACATCTATCATTCGATTGAGCATCTCAGTCAAGCCCTTGATGGAACTGTTGATTTCGGTCAGTTTTGCTCGAAGGTATGTATCTTCTTCACCCATGAATATTACCATCCACAGCTGCAGGCCTACTCTCCTGCTTTCTAGATGTTTCGCAAACGAGAGCTGCCAAGATTAAACTTTCTGTGGTGAGTCGATGATGCCACTAGTCCATGCATTCTCAATAGACTTCTCATTCCATGTGGTCATAACCTAATGTTATTATAACGTGGGCCAGCACAACGCTTCGTCCGACCCCCCGGAGGAATATTGGAGGTTTCTCGTATGTACATTGTGAATTACAAAGAGCGCGAAGAGTGTGAAGTCACAATGCCCGGCAGCAAGAAGGTCACAATGCGCTGGCTAGTTGGGAAAATGACTGGAGCCACAACATACTCCATGCGACGTTTCGAAATACAGCCTGGCGGCATAATTCCCATCCACACACATGTTGAAGAGCACCAGATATTCGTGCTTCGCGGTCACGCCAAGGCACTGGGTTTTCCAGAAGGTGCTGTAGCAAAGAAGGATGATGTTGTATTCATTCCATCCGGTGTTGAGCACGGGTACGACAATACAAAGGGGAAAGAGGCCTTCATTTTCATCTGCGTGATTCCGCTCCTTGAACAGGACTAGAAGTATCGCGTCAGACAGATTTTTTTGGATGCTCGCATTGGAGCAAGATGGTGATTGTCATGGACTTCAGTAGCAAGCATCTGTGGATATTCGATGTTGATAACACGCTCATAAAGGATGTAGAACATCCTGAGCCCTTCCCCGACGCGTTGGCTCTCTGGAATGCTCTCATGAAAAAGGGCAGAACGCTTGCGTTATTAACTAACACCGGACGGCTTTCTGCACGGCAAATTCACGGGGCTGTGGCTTCTGCGGGGTTCGATGTAACGGTCAAGAACACATTCAGTGCTGGTGCTGCAGCGGCTGCGTACGTCCACAATAGGTTTCCTGGTGCAAGATGCTTTGTAATCAGCGAGGGTGGTGCCACAGAGGATTTTATTGCAAGAGGTCTTGATGTCACTAACAATCCCCCTATCGACTACGTAGCAGTAGGAGCTGATCGGGGACTCACTTTTCAGCGACTCAACTTCGCGACCAAGATGGTTCATCAAGGAGCACCTCTTCTATGCATTAGTGGGAGTAGGGATTATCCTGGGGTGTATCTCGGACACGAGGACATCTACATCGGGGAGGGTTCAATTGTTGCGGCAATCGAACATGCCACTGGTGTGAAAGCCATCGCAGTACGGAAGCCTCTCCCTGAGATTGTGATTGAAACAGTGAAGACTCTTGGATTCAAGATTAACGATGCTGTGATAGTCGGGGATAATCCAGCCTCAGATATTGCTGGAGGGAAAGCTGCAGGCATCGCTACTATTCTTGTTCGACGCAATCCGGATGATATCATTCCATTTGATGCCGATGGCATGGACATGGCTCCTGACCTAGAGGTGGATAGTCTTCAGGAAGTCATTGAGATGCTGTAGCATGAGCTATTTCAGAGGCAGGTGTGAAAAACATGAGCCCACCCGATACGGGGTTTCCAGCGGAGATATCTCTTGGCCGTGCTGTACGTTTCGATGTGCAGCGCGAAGGCCTCAGCCTGATGATTGCAAGGTTGACTGAGCTGAACTTGGGCAAATCCAGTTCTGAATTCGAGAAATACGAACAGAAGCTCTTTGGTGAGATACGGTCCCAAACAACTTTGGATGACGTGAAGGACGACCCCATTTTCAGATCATATCGCGACCTGTACTGGACATTCGGAATGGACCCCACCAAGCTTCGTGTGTCGAGTGAAGCATTGCTGCGAAGGATTGTACAAGGTTTGAATTTCTGGCGCATATCCACTCTGGTTGATGTAGCTAATCTTGCTTCAGCCTATCACAAGCTTCCAATAGGATTGATTGATGAGGCTACACTTGTGGGAAGCCTAGTAGTGCGCACTGCCCACAAGGGCGAGGGG
>DAOWNS010000038.1 GCA_030642465.1 Candidatus Thorarchaeota archaeon
AAGCACGATTGCTTGATACATTCGTCCAGCCATTGGTATTATCAGAACCAAAGCCCAGAATAAAGGAGGTCCAATATGTGCCAGTTGTATTAACGAAGATTACATCAAACGTGGCATATTGCCAAGTTATACCCGGCACACAATCATACTTCCAATCAAACTCAATTATGGTCATTTCTGGTTCATTACAAAATAGACCAGCAGGATCAGGATAGCTTCGTTCAACGGTTGCATATGCAATCGCATTAATAGCAACACCAGTTGTCATGTTGAGAGAATAGGCTCCATCCGTGCTGTCAGTGCTTTGAGATATGTAGGTAGGCGTCTGGTAGGTATAACCCCAGTACTGGCCATTTCCTGTTTCAAATCCACCGTTAGGTAGCCAGCCAGAGTACGTACCATTTGTTAGTGAAACATCATCAAGCGCAAACTCCAGAGTGTTTCTACTAGCGGCTCCCGACGCCGCATACCAGTACATTTCTGTAACTCGTCTAGTTGAATCCGCTGGAGCATTGTACGGGTTGGCTGCATAATCTGCACTAAGGTCTCTGGAAAAATGATGCCAACTCCCGATTGAATAGTTCCACATGTAAAAGGTTCGAGTCGTATCATTCCCAAATGTATTGTAATTGTCACTTAGGTAGTAGCGGATCTCTTTGTAGTCGCCAGTCACATTTGTTGTTTGAATTAGAAGATAGACATAAGCACTAACATCAATATCGGGATTATTTAGAGTGTTCCAATAGAAATCAAGCGTTAGACTGCTTGATAATAGTGCATCTTGAGTACTAATACTGTGTGACAGATAAGCTTGGGTTGTTCCTCCCCTCGCCACTCCGTGACTTGCAATATATCCAGCATATGTGCCGGAGTTGAAATCAGCAGTGTATGCGATATCCGTATCTACATAGCCAGATACATGACCGGTATAGCTCTCTGGCCAATCAGGAGTTTCCATAGTCTCAAAGCTTGGATTCTCATTCACATTGAACTTCATACCAGTCAGTGGTTCTTGACCCGCAAGACTAACATGCTCCTCAGGAATAGGGGGATCAAAGACAGCTCGTGTGGATGTAGTAGGTGTGACAGCAGAGGGCACAACCAGTATCGATCCAAGCATTACAAAAAGCATTGCGAAAACAATAACGTGTTTCATTTTTAGCATTAAATCCGCTCCTTTCTTACATATTGAAGAAATTATCTAGCCTAAGGTCCATCATGAAGCATCATATCTATTTCTGTATCTTGCGATGATTAGTTGACTTACTATAAAGAAAAACAGATGGAGCGGAACAGGTTTTCCTCTCCAGATATTCTACTACTTCTTCATCTTTGGTAGTACTACAAAGACAGTACCTCCCGCGCTCCCCATATCTTCCCGTCTAAATGAGGAACACAAATAAGCATCTCTGATACAATGTCATCTGACCCGCGAGGGAGAATCCTAATGGCAGACAAAGCTGAGAACGCGAAGGCATTTGGCTTGCTTATGGCTCAGGCGTGGGAGAATACACCCTCCTTCATCTGCGGCAATGATGACTACATCTATGTGTTATTTCCTGTTGACGACACCATGGAGAAGTGGATTGAAGCATCGATTACTTTTCCCGATGGCGCTATTGATCAGCAAGAAATACCTCCAATCAAAGCTATCGCTCTTCTAGTCGAAGAGCTAAAGGTGTTGTCCAGCTACGGTGTTGATTCATTGGTTTCATCAAAGGGCAAGCTTGACGCGGCAGCAGGACGACTAGGAACTCTCACATGATATAGGAGGCATCTGCATCCGATCTGGGCTGGATGCTCTTGGCTCTGATTTCTGAACAAGGACGGTCAAGCTAAATGTCAGACAAACTTGTTGTATGTTCTTCTTGCGGGGAAAAGGTGCCTGAAGGCAGGTTTTGCAAATCCTGTGGCAGGCCACTTCATGAGCATTCAGATTTGATTGATTTTAGTGATGAAGAAGACGCCCCTCCTTTGATTGTTCCCATCTCCGATGAGCCCCTTAGGCTGCCTAAATTCGGTGTTATTGTAAAGGAGATGGATGAGAAAGCATTATGCAGCCTTCTAGCTCGGGCAGAGATTTCCGTGCTAGATGCTGAGTTGGGCAACCTAATAGAGGAGATTCAGGCGACAAGACAAGCGCTACGTCTGGAACATGCAGACAAGAGCGCCCTCGCCTCCAGAGCGGAGCACTTGCGCGAAACCCTAGAAACCGCGAAAAGGCGCAGGAGCGAGCTATTGGAAGTCAGGTGGACTCTGAGGATTGAGCAAATCATTGAGGAGCTAGACAGTCTAAAATCCAAGATATCAAAACTCAAAGAGATGCGATCTTCCTTGGACAAGGAAGTCTACCAAGAGCAGGGCGAACGCATCACCAAGATGTCCAAGGCCTTGAAGAGAGAGTTTGGCCCCGCGAAGAAAGAAGCACGTGGTTGGTTCAAGCGAATGATAAAGGCACAGAAGGAACTCCTACGTGAAGGCAATCGGCTGGATGCGAAACATAAGATTGGTGACCTCTCGGATCGAATCTACAGAGAATCCAAGTCAAAGGTTGATAGATCCCTTGGGATTCTTGAGGGTGGCCTAGAGATACTGAGAGGAATAATGAAAACTGCTGAAAAAATGTAAGTGGGTGACTCATATGACACAAGCAATTCTTCCGGATTGTACACCTTACTGTCAGAGTTTTAGATGCGGCCGGGACCCCCCAGCGATGAAACTATCGCAGAAGGCAGGCCGCAAAGTAGTATGGTGTACATGGGTAGATGATGAATGTGATGGGCCGTGGTGCAAGTTTGGCGCATGTGCAGAAGACAAGATGACGAGCGCTGGCAAGTGTAGCCGGACGAAGAAAGAAGCCGCCAAAGCGAAGCCGAATCATTATGAAAAGCCGGTGGACCCGGAGATGGTACTGGACGAGAAATCTTACAAGATGTTCAAGAAGACACGCGGCGCGAGTAATACATAATACTCCGTTCGCAGGTCTGCCCCAAAATGTCTATAAGTGACACGAGAGGGTCGACACTATCAGGCAAGGTGCACAGAAATGTTCGAAGAAATCAGGCCCGAGATGAGAGCGTTAATCTACTTCATGATTGGGATGTCGCTCCTAGGAATCGGAATTCTTTTGGAACAAGCTGCTTTTGCACTAGGCTTCTTGGGTCCGCCTTAGCTGATGCCCAGGCGACCAGTAGAGTTGTTTTCATTGATGAATCTTGAAGAACTCGTTCGCTTCCTCCTTGACTTCGAAGGGATATCACGAAAGTTCGTGCTCCCCAATATCATCAACAAGCTCAGGCGGGATTCATTCGGCGGCGATAGTTCTCACTTTCTGGGCGAGGATTCCGCTGCCATTGGGACCGACTGCGATGACTTCATTCTTCTAACAACAGATGCAATCGTTGAGGATCTCTGCCTAAATATGCCTCAAGCGGCTGGATTCAATGTCGTGCTGGCAAATGTCATGGACATCTACGCGGCAGGTGGGATTCCGAACTCCTTTGCTGTCGCCCTCTCATACTCTGATCCTCATATTGGTGAAATGATGCTACAAGGCCTGATAGATGCCTCAAATGCATTCAGAGTCCCCATAGTAAGAGGACACACAAATCCTGCTTCAACGTCAACCTACGTGGTTGGGTCCTCTACTGGAAGCGTCCTGAAAGGCGAACTGCTCACGGCAGGAGGCGCGCTTCCTGGCGATTCACTTGTTCTCCTCTTTGACAAGGTTGGCGCTAGAGGCCGTGCATATGAATTGGGTTGGGACTCGGTTACCGGATGTGAATCTTCAGCTATTGTAGAGCGACTATCTGTCATGAATGATTTGGCTCACAAGCACCTTCTCAATGCGTCGAAGGATGTTTCCGCTGCTGGGCTTGTCGGGACGGCCGGTATGCTTATCGAATATTCCGGAAAGGGTGGAGTAATCGACATAGATGCAGTAGAAAAATCGCGACCTAAGTCAATTCCTCTCAAGGATTGGTTGCGGATGTACATCTCACTTGGCTTTCTTGTATCAGTTTCACATGCCAACATCAGTGCTGTGAGGAAAGTCGCAGAAGATCACGGGATGACGATGACTGAAGTAGGTGTTGTGGATGATTCAACATCTTTGAGATTGAGAAGGGGCCCGGAGGTAGTGACTATGTTCGACTTCTCAAAGGGGCCGATTCTTACACCTCGTGGTTAGCGAGTTGACTACGTTGCCGTCATAGTTATAATAGACTAAACTGAATCATCAATTGAAGTGTCAGCCTTGGAGAAATCTAGTAAGAAGACCTGTAGCATAGTTGGATGTGATAACGATTCAAAGCGGGCATTCGCTACCACCCGGATTGCCGAGAGTGTTGCGAGTACAGGTCTAAAAGTGAAAGACATGCGGTCCCGGAAGATTTACCTGTGTCAGGACCACTGGAAGAAAGTTAAGAAGGTATTCAAGAAGGATACCAAGGCGGAACGCATGCGTTGGGGCCATTAAGACAAACAGACCCCGTTCAATTTCGTTGCACCCTTGGGAACCCTTGAGATGGGAGGATGAACCAAGTGGATGAAGATGCTAGCAGGGTTGAGAACCTTAAGCCAAACTACAAGCTTTGGCTTGAACGGGACGGCCAGTATGTGTTTGGACTGGGCGCGTATAATATTCTGAAGAGCATACATGAGGCGGGAACCATCACTGAGGGAGCTAAGGCTTTGGGCATGTCTTACCGATATGCTTGGGGTGTAATCAAGAAGATCGAAATCACACTTGGTGTTAAATTGCTTGAAACATTCAAGGGCGGTACCATTGGTGGTGGGGGCGCCAGAGTCACCGAACACGGGTTGAAGCTCATGGAGATGTTCGATGGTGCTCGAACTGCTGTTGACAAGGCGATCCGGTAGGGCACATAGAGGCGTTTACGCAAATCTGAGCACGATGGCATTGTTCGGACAGTGGCTCTTACACTCAAGACACATTATACAGTCTGAAGAATGCATGTGCTGATATGGGAACTTCCGTATTCGGATATTCATCGGGCAGACAACTTCACACACATTGCAGGTGTCGGGTGTGCACAATGCAGGATTCCTACCGATTCCTATCAACGCGTCTCGTGAGAATAAGCCATAGAACCAACCTGCTGGGCAAAGCCATCTGCAGAACCATCTGGGGAACCAAATCGCTACAACCGCAATAAGAACTGCGAATATGAGTTGCAGCCAGAACACAATACCCCAAGTCTGAAGAATCCACAAGCTGTCCAATCCCGTGGGCCAGTTCTGCTCCGGAGCAATTACAAAGATAATATACGCGGGATTGAAGGGGTCAAAAGGCGCAATGGCCAAAGGACCCAACAATTCAATGAGGGCATCTGCTGTGCCCAACGTACGACTTATGCCCACCCACAAAGCCAGAAACACCACGAAGAAGAAGACATACGCCTTCAACTTGCGCAGTTCCCTTTCTGTTGCAGGAGCAGGACGAATCTTGCTTCTGTTTGGAAGGGTGGCAAAATCTTGGATTGTGCCAATGGGACAAACCCATCCACAGGCGGACCGACCCAGAATCACCAGAATTATGATCATCGCGCCCAGCGTAAAGAATGGAAATGATGCACTAGTGAACTCCCTTAACATTGTGTCGAAGGATCCAGCCATCACAGCAAAAGGCGCCTCCAATGGTGCGATGATTGGCAATGTTGGAAGGTAATTCGCCACAGAAGTCCAATAGTCGGTAAGCCAGTCTTGACCCCACCAAGCCGCGAAGATGTAGCCATTGATAGCAACAAAGAACAGTATCTGAACCACTCGGCGTAGCATTCTCAAGTTGAATACCAGTCCAAGTGGATTCGATAGAGTAGGCATTTTGAATCGCCTAGGCGATTCGCTCTTCTCTTCTTTAGCAACGATGTCTTCAGGTTCGGCCTCTTCTTCCACTTCATTCGCGTCTTCAGGCCTTTCGACATCCTCAGCCATAAAATTCAATCCTTGCCCTTGGGGTCGTGGCCGCGAGAACCTTGACCAACATTAAAAACGTTGCGTTGAGTCGGGAGCCTTCGTTCGATGGGGTATGTAACAGCTGCAGGAAACCTGTACAAAGCTGGACATCTCTTAGATGAATAGCGAACCGAAGACCCTTTTTTGTAGGTGTTAATATACTCCAGAGAGGGACCTGTACATGTAGTGTCAGTCCAGGACGAGAACCAAGTCCAAGGATGACTCTACCGTCACCGTCAGTTGGCCGGGGACGCAAAATGCCCGTGGAGAGGACGTGAGACTAGTCGCAGATCCAGTAGGATTTGCAGAGCAGACCTCAATGAATCAGGAACCGAACATCAGTCAAGGACATTGATGTCCAAGATTGTCGAGGTTTCGGGCAACGGTGACTCCTACAACTCGGTAAAAGCCAATTCGATGATGCCTGCAATCATCACAATCTGCATCAGATGTGGCCCTGAGCCGCTAGGTGCCTGTAGAGAGATTGGATGGCTGTAGCTTTCTTCCCAAGTAGTAATCTGTCCCCCTGAGCTTTGAACTGATACCGTGAGAGTTGACCCCTCCGCAGTGACAGTCACACCGGTGGGGACGTTAATCTCAATGAGAGTATTGTTTGCTCCGGTGTCCACAAGCTGGGTTTCGTTATGAACTCGTTCCGAGAAATTCTGCGCTATCTCAAGCTGGGTGGCGGTTCCCAACGTATCAACCGCAAACAATAGAATCGGGATTCCAACAAGCACAACTGTAGTGAGACCGATAGCAATCAGCATCAGCTTCTCTAGGGACCGTGATACCATGCTCAGTGGTTATGCGGCCCTCCCAATAAACTACTCTAAGCTGAATAGTCATGACTAAGGTTTTAACACCGCTCACGCACATTGCTTGGATGATATGAAATGGAAAAGCTGGTTCCTGTCCATGTGGGCTTGTTTGGCCACATCGACCATGGTAAGACTGAACTAGCTAGGGCTTTGAGCGAAAAAGTTTCCACAGCGGGCTTTGACAGTCATCCACAGTCCAAGAGTCGAGGCATTACGATAGATCTCGGTTTCTCAATGTTCGTGTTGGACAAGTATCTTGTTACCCTTGTCGACGCTCCTGGCCATGCAGATCTCATCAGGAGCGTTGTGTCTGGGACAAGCATAATTGACGCTGCAATTCTAACAGTCGCTGCCGATGAAGGGCCTATGGTTCAAACAGGAGAGCACATTGTGGTTCTCCAATCCATGGGGGTTGAGAGCGTCATTGTTGCGATAACTAAGGTAGACTTGGTCGATTCCGATGTACTTGCCACGGTCATTGAGAGGACAAGGAGTGTATTGAATGACTCAGGATTGTCAACTAGCTATTTCATCCCGATCTCCACTGCCACTGGCCAAGGCATTGAGAAGCGTAAGGAGGCGCTGACTGCAATCTTAAAACCTCCACAGCGTGACGAGGGGGGTTCCTTACTGATGCCGATAGACCACGCGTTTCCAATCAAGGGTCATGGCACTGTCGTTACTGGCACGATTCTACGCGGTCTGGCTTCAGTTGGGGCCACAATACAGGTGATGCCCCAAGGAACAATAGCCAAAATCAGATCCATTCAAACATTCGGCGACGTGCGCAAAACTGCGAGGGCCGGAGATAGAGTGGGCATCAACATCCCTGACTTGGATGATAAAGAAATTAGTCGCGGTGACTGTGTCTGTGCTCCTGGCTCCATGACAAAAGCAGCTGGAATCGTAGCCCGCATTCATGTCAATCCTCTGTATCGTGGCAGAGTGACAAGCAGAATGGTGGTTGCCGTCACGGTGGGCATGTCGAATGTAACATCAGAGGTCATTCCATTTGAAACCGAGAATGATACTCGCATAATCGTTCCAGACGTTAGGACTGATGAGTTTGACGCAGCCATATTATTCCAGAGGGGAATTGGCACAGAACTGGGATTCCGGCTTCTTCTGATGCGCACTGATCTACCTCCTACAACCATGCGAATAGTTGGTGCAGGTGAAGTCACGGAAATTCCTGCGGAACTTCGCCTGTTCAAGAAGAAGGTCCGGGTTGGCAGTGTGTCTCGAATCCGGACGACCGATGTGCTGGTTGAAGGGCTTGCTTCCAAGAAGGAGATTGCGGACTCACTGAAGGGCGTTTCTATTAAGACACGAAATGGTGTGAAAGGAGTAATTGAACAGCCCTTTGGCACACGCGGAGTCGTATCAGCTACATTTGATAAGCCAGTGGAAGCTGGTGAAGATGTCATCTACGAGCGGCTGGGCAAAGAGGAGGTATATCGATTTGGACAATGACATCGAAAAGCGGTTGACTGACCTTATACCCGAAAACATGGCCCTTCGTGGTCGCATCACGATCGATGCATTATTGGCTCCAGTGAAAGATATTCTAAACCGACAGAGATTCCCTGACAAGCCTCTCTCGGAACGTCAGGTGGAGCTGATGTTTACGCTCCTGTCTTCAATGGATACTGACAAGGATCCTGCGGCTGCTCGGGTTGGTGAAAGAGAGGGCAGAACCATAGCGCCTCTTCTTGATCGTCTATCAGCTGGTTTCAACCACGGAATTGGTCGAAGTGGCCACCTTACGGCGCCACAACCAAAGGCAGCTGGTGCCTCTTTGATGCAGCAGGTGACAAATCATGTTGCCCTTGATGCTATTCGACGGTTAGGCCTTGAGAACGTACGTGCCGGCATAGTTGCGCCGTTGTCAACCGGAATGAGCATTGCTCTGATACTTGGTGCATTGCGTCGCACCTTGGGCGTCAAAGAAGTTCTCTATCCTCGTATTGACCATAAATCTCCTCATCGGGCGATTTTATTTGCTGGCCTTCGGGAGATTCCTGTTTCTACGATTCTTGAAGGAGATGCAGTGCGGGTTGATCTTGCGGATCTTGCGAAACGGCTGTCAAAGGGAAATGGGGCAGCTGTGCTAGCCACAACCACGTTCTTTCCCCCTCGCGAGTCGGACCCGGTGAAGGATATTGCCAAGCTGTGCGCTGAGAGTGACACTCCCTTGGTAATCAATAACGCTTATGGGGTTCAATCGGAAACTATCATGCATAGTGTTCGGTCTGCAATAGATGCGGGACGAGTCGATGCAGTAGTTCAGAGCAGTGATAAGAATTTTCTCACTCCTGTTGGAGGGTCCATCATTGTTTCACCAGACAAGGATTTTATCGACAGCATTGCTGAAACATATGCAGGGAGAGCTACTGCGGCGCCTATTGTTCAGACCCTTGCTGCATTGCTACTAACTGGCCATGATGAGTATACACGGCTTCGAGCTGAGCAGATTGAAAACCTCACCTACTTGAAGGAACAACTGGGCTCCGTTGCTGACTCAATCGGACAAAGGCTGTTGGATGTCGAAAACCACGTGGCATGTGCTATGACTCTGGATGGGCTCAATGCAAAAGAGATAGGTGGTCGGCTCTACAACTTGAGAGTGACAGGACCACGTGTTGTGGAGAAGGGAGAAGAGGGGTCTTCTGTTGATGATTACCCTCACAATTACATCGTGATGAACGCAGCAATCGGGGCGAAGAGAGAACACATAGAGCAGGCTACAGTGAAGCTTCATAAGGAGGCAGCCCGATAGTCCTGACAGCTTGAACGGAGGGCCAAAAGCTTGAATGAGCTTGAAGGCGAAGTAAAGGTTTCACGTACGCACGAATACAAGAAGACTGACCCAGCTACTGTCTTCAAACTTGCATGGTACGCAATAGCATCAAAGCCAGGCGTTTTGCTGGCTAATCACAGCGAGGCAGAAAGTCAATCATTCAAAGGCGAAGCGATGTTCACGGCGCGAATTGACCAGAAGCCTATCAAAGTAAAGGTCGATGTCGACGAGGAAAAGGGTTCCGTTGAGATTACCGGATGGGGCGAAGATGAAGCTGCTCTCGGTACCTATCTGGATAGCGCAATGAATGCTCTGGAAAAGTCCAGTGACAAGTATCTTAGTCTTGCTGATGAAGAAAAGCAAAAGCTCCGAAGAGCACTCATTGCAAAGACGTGTTGGGATCGGGTTATCCACAAAATCCTCAACAAGGCTCCGCTCAGCGACATCTATTTCCAGCTGGCTCATGGCAGAGAGATGATAATTAAGGCGACCAAAGGTGATGACCTCAATCCAATCACACTAACCACGAGTGGATGGTTATCACGCATAGAGCCACTGCCCAAGGATGAGCCCCCTCCTGCGGGTATTGCCACAGAATTGGCAAAGAAATGCATCGAGTGGAAGAAGGGCACACAGGAAGTCATCCAGAACTTGCTCTGAATGACGTGTCAATAACCGAAGTCGGATTGATTCGAACATACACAGTGCATTATCATATGCAGTAGCAACGCCAACACTCAATGCAATCATTGTTGTGTGCTCAGAGCGAAACTAGAACCAGTCCGGAATTGTGTCAATGATATTGAACTTTATGACTTGCGCGAACCTAGTCGTACTTCTTTTGTAGCGTGATAGATCCCCCCGCGTGGGGGAATGCTTCAACCTCGACATGGAATGGATTCCGCGACTCACCAACCTTTGTCCACATGGCACGGTCACGACGATAGTATCTAAAATCTGCGCCATTATGTCGAATCTCAATCATTGATGGGGGGGGAAGAGTGTCAAGATCCGCGACATCCAATGTTTCACCGGCTTCGGTTTGCTTGGGTTGAGATAGGAAGACTGGAAAAATCTCATCGTTGATGGGTACAAGCAGAGCCACGTGCGGAC
>DAOWNS010000220.1 GCA_030642465.1 Candidatus Thorarchaeota archaeon
CTCGTAGTATGCGAATCTTTGCGATATCGCTTGAACCAGTTGCTTGATCCGCTTCAATCGTAGCTATCTGGGCAAGACGACGCATCTCAGCCTCACGAGGCTTTGCCATATGTTGTAGGAAAGATTCATTGACAACTGCAACATCTATTAACTCAACAGTGACTACCTTGAGACCCCATTCGGAAATGACATCAACGAGTTCTTTCTTGATTGCTTCAATGATTAGCTGGCGCTCTTCAAGAATCTCCTCAACTGACAACTGCGCACATGCCGTTCTGATGACAGACTCTATGATTGCCGTTAGGCGCGCTGGGATTTCTTCCCAGTGTGTATTATTGATTGTCGCGATGGCGTTGTCAGCTTGCCATTGAAGGACAGTGCTGAGTCGTATCTTCTGCTTTTCTTTGGATAGTACTGACTCTGCATGGATGTTCAGCTGTTGGACCGTTCTATCAATCGCAAGAATGCGATCGAGAAAAGGTATGCGTACAACCATTCCCCCTTCGCCCTGCTTAATGGGCTTGCCTTTACGCAGGTGCACGTAGAACACATTCGGGTCAAAGATACGAATGTACTTCTTGATGTAGAAGGTGATCAATAGCACTACTAATATACCGAGAAAAGCAATGGATAACCCAAAGTTCTGAGCAAATATGTCCATTATTCCCGCTTGCATTTGTTTTTCTACTCACATCTCTTTTTTTAGAGAGTGCACCTGAAACCCACAGCTGTCTTCCTTCCACTGAGAACGCGGTACTGTGTGGTTTGACCTATGTACCTCTATCTTAGAGTATTGGATAGGTCGCTTCATCCCTCGGAGCTCAAATCCCCCAACGAAACATCAGAATCCTGCTTAGGTTCTGGTGCACTCATGTACATATTGTATTCTAATGTTATAAATTCGCGCCGAGATTTGCGTCTTATCGACAATCGAATGAAGCATTCGATTATGACTTCTTTCACTGTAGAAGTTTCTGGCTTTGCTTATGTTGTCCCTTAGCTACTTCGATTCTTGGATCAACAAATACGAACCTATCATTTGCAGAAACTACGTAGAGCGTCATTCCCTTCCTGAATACGAGTCCCTGTTGCAATGGTCGTGCATGGAATCTTCTGAGGCCCATCACTGTTTCATACCTTACCTCACCAAAGTCATCGCTTATTGTGGAAACCGCTTCAACTTCTTGTCCCACAATGTGCTTTGGTTCGATGTTGAAGCCTGACTCCACAAACACCTTCCCAAGCATAGTTCGTACAAAAAATACGAGCAGAGCCGCTCCGATGAACTGGAAACAAATCTTTGCAGCAAGAGGTGCCAGCAGTCCTTCATAGTACACTATAGACCCCAGAAACCCGAAACTGACAAGAGATGTTCCAATAGTGACGCCTAGCGGAGCGCCCCGTGCAGCCTCAAAGAAACCTGAGTGGTCACCTGCCTCAATATCAAGGTCCAGTTCATGTTCGTGGTCGGTATCATGCTCTGTGTCGTGATCAACATCATGGTCTATATCGAGGTGATGCTCCACAGCATGTTCAATATCGTGGCCCACTTCATGTGCAACATCTGTTTCCAAATGATGGTCTATGTCATGTTCAACGACGTGATCGTAATCATGATCAACGTCATGATCAATCTCGGCATGTGTATCGTAGTCATGTTCGACAGCATGTTCAATAACGTGTTCCGTGTCATGGTCGTAATCGTGTTCAACATCATGCTCTATATGATGATCCATGTCATGTTCTGCTTCGTGGGAAACGTCGTGTTCATGCGCATGTTCGGAAATCGCAGCAAAGAGTCGTCCTATCAGAAACATGCCAAAGGTGTAAAAAAGCCCCACAAGAAGTATCCCAAATGAAATCTCACGTAGTATGATTGCTAACGGCATGAATTCTTGCATGTCCTTTACCCCCCGTATTCATTATGTAACAAAGCGATATAAAGCTGAGCAGGCATTCACCTGGGTCAATGCAGCTTGTGTCTTCTTCTTGCTCGAGTTCGCGCGAACCCAACATATCACATAAGAGGCGCGAATACAACCGCAGAGCCGGTGGAATACTTAATGCCTACGTCCATTGAACTTGTCGAACAAGCAATGCAGAATGAAGAACCGCCACGCACTCCAGTTATTCCATTAGTCGGGTTATATTCGAGTCTGTGCTCGGGATATCCTGTCAACGACCTTCTGAGGGACGGAAACCTACAAGCGAAGTCGCAACTAGCGGCTCTTCAATGCTTCAAGTATGATGGTGTTTTCACTTGTATGGACCTTACTGTGGAAGCTGAGGCGCTGGGTGCATCTATCACGTTTCCGCAAGCAGATTTTCCGTATATTAGTAGTCACCCAGCTGAATCGCCCGGTGCGGTTTTTGATTTGGAGATGTTATCGATAAATGATGCCCGTTTGTTGGTATTTGTAGATGCAACAAAACAACTTGTGAATCGTGTGGGGCGGTCACACTTGGTTAGCACCTACATAATAGGGCCATTCACCTTAGCAGGACACCTCATCGGCGTTGAAAGCTTACTCGAACACACTATCGAAGATCCAGAGTTAACCATGAAAGTAGTCAACCACTGTCAGGACATGCTTGAGCCTTTGGTTGAGGCGTATATTGCCGCAGGAGCACATAATGTAGTGATTTTGGAGCCAACGGCTAGTTCGAGCATAATCTCTCCAAAATTCTTTGAGAAGTATTCGGAAACCGATCTTTCCAAAATGGTATCACGCATTCACAAAGGAGGAGCGAAGGCTACCATCCACATATGCGGCAATACACTTCCAATATTGCGCGCAATGTGCAATACGAAAGCTGATGCCTTGAGCATTGACTCTGTAGTTGATCTGAAAGAAGCGAAGAAAATAGCCAAGGGGCGTGCAACTCTCATAGGCAATGTCGACACCACTCTCATTCTGACCGCATCCAAAGAAGATGTGTACAAAGCAACGGTTGATTGTATTAGGAATGCCGCTCAAGAAGGCGGGTTTATTCTTTCAACCGGATGTGATGTGCCGCTTGAAACCCCTGAACAGAATCTTCAAGAACTTGTTAATGCGGCAATCGGTGTTCAAACTCATCATTAGTTTCCAACTGGCCCTCATTAGGTAGACCTAATGTGGATTATGTGGGGGATTTGATTGTAGTTTCAAATAAGAATTTGGAGCATCTCGTCAAAAAGGGCCAACCCCTTCTTTAGATGTTCTTCTTTGTAACCAAACCCAATTCTCAGATGCATCGGAATTCCGAAATGCTCACCAGGGATGATTAGCAGGCTCTTCTCCTGTAGCAGACGCGTGGTCAGTTCAAGCGAAGAAATATCTAGATTGTGTTTGGGAAAACAGATTGAAGCAGCCCTTGGCGCAACGTATTCGAAAACTTCTTTTCGTTCGTCTAGCCACTCCCGCAGAATACTCCAATGTTTCTTGACAATCCTGCTAGTCCTTTCAAGTATTTTCCTTCGAAGTTTTGGTTGCAGAGCTATCGTTGCTAGCATATCGCTCAGTTTTGTCGGACATATTGTCGTGTAATCCGAGTAAGCCCACAAGTCCGTCAAGTGGCGTTTATCCGAACACATTATCCAACCCAGCCTGAGGCCGGGAAGTCCGTAAGCTTTTGACAGGCTATTTGTTACTATGACCTTGTCGTAATAATCGAACATCGTAGGAGTCGGACCCCCCTCGAGTTCAGCACCTTGATAGATTTCATCTGAGATCACCCAAACATGGCCCTCTGCCGCAATCTCGGCAATCGCTTTCAAGTATGTCGGGCTAAAGGTTGCCCCTGTCGGATTGTTCGGGTTAC